>JBDLQS010000164.1:0-2940 GCA_039800445.1 Actinomycetota bacterium | reverse complement strand
GTGAAGCCAGAGCCAAGCCAGCCACGCAATCGGTCCAGAAATTTTGATGCCTTTAACTTCAACAATTGCTTTGTGACGACCAATCGTTGCCATTGAGCCTTTGTCTTTGTACTTGAAATTCGCTAATGGTTTTGCAGCTGTTAAGGCTTGAATTTGCTTGGCTAGGAATCGGCCTTGTTGCATTGCAACTGGTGCAACCATCGGTAGTGGCATGCCATCGGATCCGACAGCGCCAGCGATATCTCCAATCGCCCAGACATTTTCGTAACCCGTTACTTGAAGTGTGCTGGAAACGTCAATTCGGCCCCTCGTAACCGGCAGATGCAGCTGATCCATAGCTGGCACACCCTTTACACCAGCTGCCCAAACCGTTGTGTTTGCTGGAATCGTGTTTCCATCGAGAGTAAGGATCGAATCTGGCATTACTTCTTTTACTGAGGTATTGGTAAGAACGGTTACACCCAGTTTTTCTAAATCCTTCTGAGTCTTAGCAGAAAGCGATTCAGAGAAAGATGGCACAAGTCTTGGGCCAGCCTCAATAATTGATACTCGCACTCGGTTCGCAGCGTCTGCATAATCTGAACGCAACGGTCCTCGTACTAGTTCAGCAAAAGCGCCAGCCATCTCTACTCCAGTAGGACCGCCGCCCACAATTGCGATATCAAGTTTGTCTTGATTACCTTGTCGACACATTTCTTCATAAGAACGCATTACTTCCGAACGAATAGTTAAGGCTTCACCAACAGTTTTCATGCCCAATGCATTTTCTTTAACTCCAGCGATACCAAAGTCTGCAGTAGTTGAGCCCATTGCAATAACCAGGTGGTCATACTTAACTACTTGGCCATCAGTCAAAGTTAATTCACTAGTAGCAGCATTGAGTTTTTCTGGAGTTCCCATGCGAAACTGCACATTTGTTTTGCGTAATGCGCCACGAATCGGATACGCCACATGATCCGCAGCAAGGCCTGCATTTGAAACTTGATAAAGCAGCGGTAGGAAAGTTTGGAAGTTGTGTCGATCAATCAAAACCACTTCGGCATGTTTAGAAAGCGCTCGCGCTGCGGTTAGTCCACCGAAACCTGCGCCAAGTATTACAACTTTTGGCATTGCCATACTGGCCTCGATTCCTTGGTGTCTAGCAGGACAAGACTAGTCCCCAAAGCCAGGTCGTGGCACCGAACTCATCAGCGTCTGGCTAAATCCGCCATCTGCCACAAGGTCGGCTCCCGTTATATAGCGGGCTCGATCACTGGCGAGGAACGTGACAACGTCCGCGATGTCATCGGGTTTAGCTACTCGACCTACTGGCACAGCTGCGTCACGGCGCTGGGCAACGTCTCCAACTTGGTAGTAAGCCTCGGTCATAGGAGTGCGAACTAGTCCAGGACTAACCGTGTTACTTCTAACCCCTTTTGAGCCAAGTTCAAAGGCTAGTTGCTTAGACATAACTACTACTCCAGCTTTGCTTACGCTGTAGGCGCCGCTTGAACCTTGTGGGTTTGTACTCGAAATCGATGCAATGTGAATCATTGATCCATTTCCAGATGCAATCAAATGTGGCGCGAATGTCCTAGCCATCAAGAAGTAACCAGTGAGATTTACTTTCAATAAGTCTTCCCACTCTGAAGTCTTTAGGTCAGCAAGTGCACCTGGTCGGACTAGCCCTGCAGCATTTACCAAGATGTCACAGGTCTTGATTGAAGCTGCGACTGCCTCGATTGCCGCTTCGTCAGTGACATCACATACGTGCCCAGTTGCCTGGCCGCTATTTCCTGCAATCTCAGCGACGGTGGCATCTACTAATTGGCTGGCTCGATCTAGTACATTGCAGTGCACACCATTTGCTGACAATTCCATGGCAACAGCTTTTCCAATGCCGCCACCGGCGCCAGTAATAACTGCAGTTCGACCAGTTAGCCCGAGCCATTGACTCATGAGGAGATTGATTCCTTTTGCACTTCAGCCATGATGCTTAAAGCGGTTTTAGTGTGTTCAACTTGATCAAGCCAGATTGGCCGCAGGATATCAATGCGCCATTCTTTCTCTTGCAGTTTTTCCAGTGGGCCAGCGATAGCTCGGAAGCCACCAGCTTGCTCATGCAGTCGGGCCATCTCAAGTGCAATTTTTGCCTGGATCAGATAAATCGGTGGTTGTGGTCCACGAGCTCCAATCATTCCAATCAAGTAAAACTTCTCTAAGCCAATTGGAACAATTGCAGCGCCAACGCGCAGTGGAACGCCTTCTTGTCTTTCAATGTATTCCTCAGACAAGAACGGCAGCGAAGCGTGGAATCCAGTTGCATACAGAATCGTGTCGTATTCCTTTGAAGTCCCATCGCTGAAGTGAACAGTCTTGCCATCAAATCGTTCGATGCCTGGCTTAACCGAAATCCGGCCATGATGAATCCAATAAAGTAGCAATTGATTTACAACCGGAGGTCCATCTGCCAAAGTGCGATGATCCGGTGCCGGCATACCTGGATAGTTCTCGTGAGTACCAACAGACAATCGAATCATTAAGCGAGCGATTAAGTCTTGTTCTTCAAATGTGAATTCCTGCATCCAGCCCAATTCGGCGCGTGGCACACCAAAAAAAGTTTTTGGCTGGAAGAAATGACCACGTCGAATCACAATGTCAGTCTCAAAATGATTTTGCGCGGCATCGACTGCTACATCACATCCTGAGTTGCCAGACCCGATGACCAGTACGCGGGTACCATCAATATCTTTAGTATTTGTATAGCTTCCTGAGTGAATTGATTTGCCAGTAAATTCGCCAGGAAATTCTGGTCGCTTTTCATCCCACAAATGTCCATTGGCTACAAATACGCCATCGTAGGTATTTGTCTTGCCATCACTTGTGGTTACATTCCAACCAGCTGAACCAGTTGGCCCATCTGTTGGCAGTGGCTCAACTCGATCAACCGAAACTCCAAAG
>JBDLQS010000163.1:0-3748 GCA_039800445.1 Actinomycetota bacterium | reverse complement strand
ATCCTCCGCAAATAACCTAAGTGCGCTGCCGCGCTACCTTAAGTCTTTCACGCGGAGTAAAACCAAGTCAGTCCGGGTCTAAAAGAGTGGCCTAGATCTCAGCAGTTCCGTCCATGACATCCTCGGCAAATGCCACCATGGTCCGAATTCCAAAGCCGACTCCGCCCTTATGGGTGTAGCCCCAAGGGCTGCCCGGGTTAAATGCTGGTCCAGCGATGTCTAGATGTGCCCAAGGAAGTCCTTCGGCGATGAAGTCCTTCAGGAACCAGCCAGCTGAAAGCATGCCACCTTCGCGAGATCCAACATTGGCAATATCAGCAACCAGCGAATCCAGCTCTGGACGAAGTTCTTCAGGAAGAGGCATTGGCCAGAATTCTTCACCAGCGCGATCGGCCGCAGCCTTAACTGCATCGCGAACTTCCGCATCTCCCATAACACCAGCAGTGCGGTGTCCAAGTGCAACTACCGCAGCACCGGTCAAAGTTGCGATGTCAATAACAACATCTGGATTGTCTTCTGCAGCTCGCACTAAAGCATCCGACATAACCAGACGACCCTCAGCATCGGTATTGAGCACTTCAATCGTGCGACCACCGTATGTTGTGATGACATCGCCAGGGCGTTGCGCACCGCCACCTGGCATGTTTTCGGCACAGGCTGCATAAGCAGTGACTGAAACATTTAGCTCGAGATCTGCAATGGCTCGAATTGCAGAAACTACTGCCGCAGCACCTGACATGTCATCTTTCATGTGATGCATATTTGCTGGTGGCTTTAATGAGATGCCGCCAGTGTCGAATGTGATTCCTTTCCCAACCAATGCAACGTGCTTAGTTGCACCCTTGGGACGGTATTCCATGCGAATTAAGCGCGGTGGGCGAGTGGAGCCTTGACCCACTCCTAAGATTCCACCGTAACCACCAGCCGCAAGAGCTTTCTCATCAAGAATTTCAACTTTAACTTTTGTGCCAGCCAAAAATGCCTTGGCTTCCCGAGCCAAATCCGCCGGTGCCAAATGTAAAGGTGAGGCATTAATCAAGTTGCGAGCAAAGTTGATTCCTTCGGAAAGAACTTGGGCGCGATGAAGTGCATCACGGTATTCACTCGTACGAGTTTTTGCTGTGAATAAAGCAATTGAAGCAACTGGCGCTTTTGCTTTCTTAAGAGTGGCTGAGCGATGTTCGGTAAATGCATACGATCCAAATGCGGCACCTTCAAGAAGAGCACCTGCTTCTGCGGGACCTTCTGCAGTAATCGCAATTGCAACCTTCTTAAATCCTCCAAGACTGCGCACTGCGCTGCCGGCAGCTCGGCGCAGTCGTTCATGCGAGATGTCCTTCTTCGTGCTGCCTAGACCAATTCCAACTAAAACTTCAGCGTCGGCGAATGTGCCTGCCGGGATTCGAGTAACTTCGTCTACCGCGCCAGTTGCACCAACTTCTTTGAAAGCTGCAGCGATCTTGGTCGCGGCCGACTTTGGAATTGAGTCTGAGACCACAGTTAACTGACCATCACTAGATAGACCAACCACTACGGCATTGACATAGGACGTTAGTGGGTTGCCCGTTTTGTAACTAAGTGAAGGAACGGTTGGGGTGACTGTGATGGTCATTGAATTCTCCGGTTCAACTAGATGGGGCGCTCAAGTCGGTATTGGCCGACACGGCTCAGGTGGTACAGGGTAAACGGTACTAGTACGGTTTGAGTATGTCTTTAGTCCCCTTACATGAAACGCACTTATCCCTTGGCGCCAAGATGGGTCCTTTCGGTGGCTGGGATATGCCGATCGAATACACCGCCGGCACAGTTGCTGAGCACACCGCGGTGCGAAGCGCAGTTGGAATCTTCGATGTTTCGCATATGGGCAAAGTGCGAATCTTGGGCAATGGCGCTTACGAATTTGCAAATAGTGTCTTTACCAACGACTTAGATCGAATCAAGCCAGGACAAGCGCAGTACTCGATGCTTTGTAATGAAGCCGGTGGCGTGATTGACGATTTAATTGTGTACCTAGTAGGCGATGAAGAAGTTCGCTTTATTCCAAATGCAGGTAATGCCAGCGCCGTAGTTGCACACCTAGAAAAGATTGCTCCAACTGGAATCGTGATTGAAAACAATCACTTGAAGCAAGGCATCATCGCAGTTCAAGGACCGAACGCAAGCAAAGTAGTTAGCACGCTAGGTCTACCAACCGATCATGACTACATGGCATTTGCTGATGCGAAGTGGAATGGCTTTGAAGTAAGCATTTGTCGTACTGGATACACAGGCGAGCCAGGTTACGAGTTAGTTATCGAAAATGCGGGCTTGGTTGATATTTGGAATGCCCTACTAACTTCTGGAGCTGAACTAGGAATCTTGCCATGTGGGTTAGGCGCTCGGGATACTTTGCGAACTGAAATGGGTTACGTACTCCATGGTCAAGACATCAGCCCAGAGATCAGTCCAGTTCAAGCCCGAACTGGTTGGGCAGTTGGTTGGAATAAGGATGCATTTTCAGGAAAGGCAGCGCTGACTGCCGAGAAGGCCAATGGTGCAAAACGAGTCGCTTGGGGATTGCTTGCTACCGGTCGCGGAATTCCGCGCAGCCATATGCAAGTGAAAACAGCGTCAGGAGAAGTGGTTGGGGAAACTACTAGTGGAACTTTCTCACCAACTTTGCAAAAAGGAATCGCGTTAGCACTTCTGTCACCTGATGTGTCGCTCGGTGACACATTACTAATTGATGTTCGCGGCCGAGATTTAGAAGTAGTTGTAACTAAGCCACCATTTGTGGATTCAACTACTAAGTAGCTACTTACTCCGTTCAGGAATAACTACCGGTCCAGATTCGTGAGTTATGACGGTTACTTTGGCACCGTAATACTTTTCAATGTTTTCTGGCGTCAATACTGACTCAGCAGAACCCGACACAACTACGTTTCCTTCAGCTAAAAGCAGCAAGCGATCTGGGTATAGACCAGAGACAGTCAGATCATGCATTGTTGATATAACTGCAATCTTCTTTTCCTTACGCAGCCTGTCAATAAGCTCGAGCACTTCTTGCTGGTACCCAACATCAAGAGCGGTTGTTGGCTCATCTAGAAGTATGATCGGACTCGCCTGGGTGAGCGCTCTGGCTATTGCCACTCGCTGACGTTCGCCTCCTGAGAGAGTTGCGACATCTCGGTCAATGAAGTTATCTAAATCCAATTCTGAAATTACGTAATGGGCAATCTCTAAATCCTTAGGAGACTCGGTTGCCAACATCTTCAAGTGTGCAGTTCGACCAAGAAGTACATAATCAAAAACTCGCATTCCAGCTGGCATTACAGGTTCTTGTGCGACGTATGCGATCCAACAAGCGCGATCCCGCTCTGAAAGCTCACGAACATTTGATCCATCGATCAAGATCTCTCCGGTGGATGGAATGATTCCCGCCAGAGACTTCAATAACGAAGACTTGCCAGCCCCATTTGGACCGATAATACAAACCCATTGGCCAACGCTTACTTCAAGTTCGACATTGTTCACGATCACTTTGTGATCAAGCTCAACATGTAAGTTGTGCACACTTAGTGTTGTCATGTCACAGATCCGTTCTTACTGGAACCAAGTACAAATAGGAAGAATGGAGCACCTAGCAGTGCGGTCACCACGCCAATAGAAATTTCCTGCGGGGCCAACATTGTTCGGGCCAAAATATCGGCAAGAACCAAAAAGATTCCGCCATAGATGATGGAAAGTGGCAACAAGATTCGATATGAGT
>JBDLQS010000162.1:0-6747 GCA_039800445.1 Actinomycetota bacterium | reverse complement strand
CCCCAGCTCGCTCAGCAATATCGTCCATCGAAGCTAAGTGAAAGCCTTTTTCAGTGAAAATCTCAAGTCCCGCCCGCATAACAGCAGATCGCCGAAGGTTTTCTTTAGTTGCTCTAACCTCTGAATGTTTTACTTCGGTGTCAAAAAAGGGCAGATCTTCCATGCCCTTACGGTAGACCTTGCTGGCAAACTTGTCCCACTGACCCCAGTTTTCTGCAAATCCCTTGCGATTACTGTCCATGATGTATCACGACTAACCATGAAACCGAAAAACAGGGTTTGATAGAGGTATAACTTTCACAGGAGCCAAAATGTCATTACCCCCATTAGTTGAACCAGCTGCAGAGCTGACCGTTGATGAAGTGCGCCGCTACAGCCGCCACTTGATCATCCCTGATGTTGGCATGGCTGGACAGAAGCGCCTCAAGAACGCAAAAGTCTTGTGCGTTGGTGCAGGTGGACTTGGTAGTCCAGCGCTTATGTATTTAGCTGCTGCTGGTGTTGGAACTTTAGGCATCGTTGAGTTCGACACTGTGGATGAATCGAACTTGCAGCGCCAGATCATTCACAGCCAAAGTGACATTGATCGTCCAAAAGTTGATAGTGCCGCTGACACCGTAAAGGGCATAAACCCTTATGTAAATGTAATTAAGCATGAAACTCGACTTGATTCCACTAACGTGATGGAAATTTTTGCGCAGTATGACTTGATTGTTGATGGGACAGATAACTTCGCGACTCGTTACTTAGTTAACGACGCATGTGTCTTGCTTAACAAGCCATACGTTTGGGGTTCGATCTATCGCTTCGACGGTCAAGCAAGTGTGTTCTGGTCTGAACATGGTCCGTGCTACCGATGCCTTTACCCAGAACCACCACCACCAGGAATGGTGCCATCGTGCTCCGAAGGTGGCGTACTTGGTGTGCTCTGCGCATCAATTGGTTCAATCCAAGTAACTGAGGCAATCAAAGTTCTTACCGGTATAGGTGATCCACTTGTTGGCTCTCTAATTGTTTACGACGCACTTGAAATGACTTATCGCAAAATCAAAATGCGTAAGGATCCAAATTGCGCAGTTTGTGGTGAAAACCCAACCGTAACTGAGCTAATTGATTACGAAGCATTCTGTGGCGCAGTTTCAACCGAAGCCGCGGAAGCCATTGTTGACTCAACCATTAACGTTAAGCAGCTAGATGAAATGTTGAAGGCTCGCGAGCGTGGTGAGAAAGATTTCTTGCTAGTTGATGTTCGAGAACCAAATGAATATGACATCGTCAGCATCCCTGGTGCTGTGCTAATTCCAAAGAATGAATTCTTGATGGGCGATGCCTTAACCAAGATGCCAACTGACAAGCAAATTGTTTTGCACTGCAAAGTAGGCGGTCGTTCAGCTGAAGTTTTGGCTGCAGTTAAAGGTGCAGGATTTAAAGATGCCATTCACGTTGGCGGCGGAATCCTTGCCTGGGTAAGCCAAATCGAACCGGAAAAACCTTCGTACTAGTTCCAGTTAAAGATCGCCAGTTCGCTGCAGGTTTCTAAATGCAAACCAGCCAGGAATGGTTGGAATCCAGAAAGTCATTAAGCGAAATACCAAAGTAGCTGAAATTGCGATACCCGCATCTATGCCAGCAGCTGTTAAGCCGGCAGCAATGGCCGCTTCAACTGCTCCCAAGCCACCAGGTGTTGGTGCAGCTTGACCAACAACCGAGCCAGCCAGATAGACCAAGGCAATTGCAGCAATTGATGCCTCTGTTGTGAAAGCGCGCACTGCTGCAATCAAGCAGGCACAGTAAGCCAAGTTAAGAAGTAGAACCCCAAATACCCCAGTTGCCAATTTCGTAGGTTGGTTTGCGAGTGAGGAAAGTCGCGGCAGCACTTGGGAAAAAATAGGTTGAATCTTTTCGGTAGCCCAGCGCCTCACATTAGGAATTGTGAACAGCGCAGATGCTGATAGTGCTACAACAAGGAACACAATAATCGCGGTGCGAGGTGGTCGGAATGAAAAGTCACTTGAGGTACCTGCTGCAATTACGGCAACGAAAAGTAAAAATATGTGGCTAAAGAACGCCATAGCTTGAGCGACCGCAACGCTAGCGCCAGCCAGAGCGGTATGCATGCCTTGCTTTGAAAGATACCTAACATTTATTGCAACTGAACCTAATGTCGGTGGCGCAACCAGGGTTGCAAACGATGCAGCCCATTGAGCTTGGAAAGTTTTCCAAAATGAAAGTCGCTCGGGAACAACGCCAGAGAGTGCCAAAGTTGCCGCAACGTAAGTGAGGGCAGACAAAGCTAAACCAGTTAACAACCAACTAGTGTCAGCGGTTCTAAATACTTCCGTGAAATTGACTCGACCTAGTTGAGTTAGCAACAGGTATGCCGCAATCGTTCCAGCGAAAATTGTTACCAGGGTTCGTGGCTTAACACGTTCAATCTCAATTGCTTCAACATCTATTTCTGGCATATTCTGCAAAATCGTGGCCCGCAGAGTTGTGAGCAGTTCACGATTCTCCTTGAGCTGTGCTCGGGTATGTGGCGAAAGTGCAACCGGTTGAAGTGCGGGTAATGCACGAGCTAAGCCAGCATCACCAAGTACAACGCGACCAGCTTGAATTGCGCGCATTGGATCAGACTCGATTGAAAGCGTTACTAATGCTTCAGCAAGATCAATGCGCAATAAAACGTCAGACGCGGCAATAGTTCCATCCTCGAGGCCTTGGATATAAACCTTGCCGTCGTTTGCTTGCAAAAAGTTTTCAGAGATTAAGGCTCTATGTGCAATTCGCGCGGACTGTAAGTCGCGGACAATTTCCCAAGCTCCAGCAAGTTCAGCATCGCCAAGTGTGTGTCCAACCGAATCAAAAGTTCGTCCTGGAACATGTTGAAAAGCCAATACTGCAGCATCAGGTCCGACCTCTGCTACTGCAATTAAATGTTGCGTCGGAATTCCAGCTGTCGAAATTGCCCAACTGTTAAGAGCAATGCGTTCTAAGCGCCGACGCATTGAAGTTCCGGCACCACCCGAATCATCCCGCAATCTAACGGAACGATAAATTGCCTGCGCTAAACCTGCACCTTCGAGATCACGATCCAAAACGATTAGATCAATACGTTGACCATCTGTAGTGCTGGCATCGTATTTGCGTCCAGACTCAAGAACCTCGGCAGCCCGAAGCAGTGTGAGTGGTAGACCAAGCGCAGACATAGCTTTAGCAATTTCATTTCCAGATGGGCGAGTGGTGTCAGTTCCGAGCAAGTAGCGAATCAGTAAACCAGTAGCCCAACCTGCAAGTAATGAAACGCCGATACCTGCGGCAGTCACACCACCACTGACAATATTTGCTAGCGCAATTGATCCGATTACGATTCCAGCAACAATGTTCCATCTAGGTCTGGACATAATGCGGGCCACTGTAGTGAAAGCCGCAAGGCCACCAACGACAATGCTGAAGGGAACTGCAGTTGCTGGATCAGTAGTTCCAGCAAAAGCAAGTAGTAGTCGGTCGGAACTGGACTGAATGAGCGCCCAGGATGAAATGGAAAGGATCACTACGGTGACAAGTAGGGCTGCGATGGATTCAACTAACTGTCTGGTTCGCTTTCGAATCAAAAGATCCAAGGCAGCAGCGGCTGGAAAAATCAAAGCGCCGAAACCACTGACTAAGTTTGTGATCAAGATTATGGGTGCTGGAAGTCGATTCGCACCTTGTGCAATATCTTGATCAATTCCGGTTGTGGTACTTTGCGCCAAAAATGCTAAAAGTCCAACGATTACGATTGTGAAAACTGTGAACGCAAATCGCGCCAAGTCAGCTGGGCGGCGTAACCGACGATCGATCACTGCGTCTTCGATAACCAAGGTCGAGGAAGATGCCGTTGGTGCCACGGACATCCCCCAATCAATAGGTCAAATAAAAGTACTTACTCACATAATCTTGCCTGAATAATCAAAGAATGCGAAAGCCTGATGCGGATTTGTCACCCTTACGTGGTGGAATAAGGAGCAATGACTCGCTTAATCCTTGATCGCACCCCGGCACTGCCTTATGTTGCGCCAACCTTGGATGAGGATCAGCTTCGTGTTGTGAATCATCGACATGGCGCAATGCGGGTTTTGGCAGGTCCGGGCACCGGCAAAACCACAACCTTGGTAGCCGCAATGGCCGCTCGGTTATCCGGGCCTGATGCACTTCATCCAAATCAAGTTTTGGGTTTAACGTTTGGTCGCCGAGCTGCCATTGACTGGCGAGATCAGGTGACTGCGGCAGTTGGCGGCGGGGTGGTTCCGCTAGTTAGTACTTTTCATTCTTTTTGTTATGCCCTAGTCAGACAGTTCCAATCTGACGAGGCCTACATTTCAGCAACTCGACTTTTATCTGGACCCGAACAACAAGTTCGATCCCGACAACTTTTCGCAGATGCGATTGCCGACCAAAGACTAAATTGGCCAGCAGACTTAATGCCAGCAGTTGGTACCAGGGGATTAGCGGAAGAAATTCGCGCAGTCATGTCTCGAACTCGATCGCACATCATGGATCCTGAGGATTTAGTGAACCTTGGAAACAAAACTGGTCGACAGACATGGGCTGCCATTGGTGTGTTCATGGACGAGTACCTAGATGTACTAGATGCCGAAGGTGTCCTGGATTACTCAGAATTGATTCATCGCGCAGTCCTTTTGAGTCACCGACCAGATGTTCAAGAGTATTTACACAAAACCTTTAGTGCGATTTATGTTGACGAATATCAAGACACTGATCCTGGCCAAGTTGCGCTGCTAAAAGCGATGGTGAATGTTGATAGCGCACTAGTTGTTGTTGGTGATGTCGATCAGGCAATTTATGGTTTTCGTGGTGCAGATGAATCCGGCATTCGAAACTTCGAGCAAGAATTTGAATCGGTATTTGCAAAACCGATAGAGAATGTGGTGCTTTCAACTTGCCGACGCTTTGGATCACAGATCCGCTCTGCTGCCAGTGCTGTTATTGGTGACCGAGTACCAGCTGGATTCAACTCTTTGGATATCCATAAACACCGAAATCCAAAATGTATTTCTGAAAATGTTGGTGAAATCAAGATAAGAACCTTTGATTCACCGGGCGCCGAAGCATCGCACATTGCAGACATCATCGCTCGTGCGCATGCGAATGAAAATTTACAGTGGTCAGACTTTGCCGTGATTGTTCGATCTGCAGTTGTATCGATACCAACTATTTATCGAGCATTCGTTGCAGCCGGTATTCCGGTTGAAGTAGCAGCAGATGAAATTCCATTACACCAAGATCCAGCTGTGTCTCCTTTGGTTACTGCATTGCGCATTATCGACAATCCAAGGCATGCGACAGTGGATGTAGTTGCTGATTTGTTAAGTGGTCCACTAGCTGCGATAGATCCCGTTGACTTGAGGCGATTTGGCAGTTACCTGCGAATGGCGGATCGAACCACAGAACATGCACCACGTCCTGCTTTGCTATTGATTGGTGAGGCACTGCTAAATCCAAAGTTGCTATTGGATGTGCCACCGGGCAGACATGATTCAGTAGTTGCTGCGATTAACAAAATTGGCACAGTTCTAATTGATGCTAGAAAACTTATGCAGTCAGGTGCCAGTCCCCACGAAGTCCTTTGGAGTATCTGGCAAGGAACTTCATGGCCAACTCGACTACAAGAGCAAGCTTTAGGTTTTGGTACGTCAAGCACGCGAGCCCATCGAGACTTGGATGCCATCTGTTCACTATTTGATCTTGCGAACCGATTTGTGGCTCGTGGCAGAGGTAAAGACCTAACTAACTTCCTAGATGAAATTGAAGCGCAAGAAATTCCAGCTGAAGCGTTGGCCGAAAACGATGTTCGCAACGATTCAGTGCGACTTCTAACCGCGCATCGCTCCAAAGGTTTGCAGTGGAAGTATGTCGTTGTTGCCGGTGCCCAAGAAGAGCTATGGCCAGATCTTCGTCAGCATCAAAGTTTGCTGCAATCAGATCGAATTGGTCCGAATTTGGAGTTAATGCCACTGACCATGCGTGAACTCTTGGCACAAGAGCGACGTTTGTTTTATGTTGCTCTAACTCGAGCCATGCAAACTCTTTTGATCACAGCGACTGATACTTCAGTTCGAGATGACGGTGTTGCTCCAACTAGGTTCATAACGGACATCGTTACCGCGATGCCACAAGTTGAAGTAGTGCACACCTCAGGTCGCCCTAAGCGACCATTGAGTCCAGAGGGCGTAATTGCAAATTTACGTCGCACACTTAGCTCCCCTGAATCTTCAGAGGTATTGAAGCTTGCTGCAGCTAACCAGTTGGCGCAGCTTCACCAAAAACATGGCTCGTTGTTTTTCCATGCGGACCCAGAAAAATGGTGGGGCGTTTTGGATCAAACTCAAAACCAACGCCCAGTTAACTCTCAGGTTTCAATTTCTGCTTCCGGAATCACTTCGATAGAACATTGCCCAGCTCAGTGGTTCTTGGAACGCAAACTAAATGCGCTTTCTCAATCTGCAACCCCAATGATTTTTGGCAACGCACTACACGCAATTGCACAGGGTCTGTCATCGGGTGAACTTGCTTACGACATTTCTGCAATTGACGATCAGCTGGATCGCCTCTGGCCTGGGATGGGCTACGAGGCGGAGTGGGAAAGTTCCCGAGAAAGAACCGCCGCACATGATGCATCAGTTCGCCTCTTGACTTGGATGCTTGACCATAAAGATCAAATAAGCATCACCGAATCTGGACTTTCCT
>JBDLQS010000161.1:0-3212 GCA_039800445.1 Actinomycetota bacterium | reverse complement strand
CCAGCCGGACGGCCAGTGGCGCGAACTAGGGAGGCGTCGAAATGAAGTAGCTGAGCATCGCTAGTAATCAGAACAACTTCGCCACTTTCGTCTTCACACTGAATTGCGCCCACTAAGTAATCGCCTTCATCAAGACGAATCACATTCCAGTCACCAGCTGAGGCTGGGACATCGTTAATTACGCGCTTCACGGTTCCGAATGCAGTAGTTAGGAAAAGTGTGGACTCAGGTTGATCCAGAGCCATAAGTGAAAGAGCAGTTTCGCCCTTGTTTAAAGTTAAGAATTCCTTTAGAGCTGCGCCACCAGCAACTGAAAGTGCAGCGCCTTCGGCAAGAGCTGGCAAGTTAACAACTGATTGACGGATCACACGACCAAAACTAGTAACGATACCCACGTCACCTCGGGCAGTTGTACGTACCATGGACCGAATTGTGTCGTGACTTGTACGCTTCTTGGCAAACTCCAACGGCACATCGCCAGTTGTGCGAGCGAGCAATCCTGTCGCTGACATCAACACAAAGCATGGGTCATCAGTTACTTCTAATGGCACTGGCAACGCAGCCGAAATAATGCCATCATCTGAAAGCAATTGGGATCGGCGATCATCGCCATAATGATTGGCAACGTCAGTCAGTTCCTGGCCAACTACTTTGCGAAGACGCTTATCGTTTTCCAGAATGTCAGTTAAGTCAGCAATGATTGCGCGCAATTCATCTTGTTCTTTTTCAAGTTCTAAGCGTGAGAACTTTGTCAGGCGACGAAGTGGCATTTCCAAAATATAATTTGTTTGAATTTCGCTTAAGTCAAAAACGCTCATCAACCGTTCACGCGCAGCAGCCGTATCGTCACTGCCACGAATTACTGCAATAACTTCATCAATGTCCAAGATCGCAACTAACAAACCATCAACTAAGTGCAAGCGATCGTTTGCCTTATTGCGTCGGAACTCACTGCGACGACGAACAACTTGAAGTCTGTGATCAATAAAAACCTGAAGTAATGGCTTTAGCCCAAGTGTTACGGGCTGACCATTAACTAGAGCAACGTTATTGATGTGGAAGGCATCCTCTAGTGGAGTTAACTTATAAAGCTGATCTAGAACGGCTTCAGGATGAAAACCATTTTTAACTTCAATTACCAATTCAAGTCCAGATTCGTAATCTGTTAAATCGATAACATCGGAGATGCCTTGCAACTTCTTGTTAGTTACTAATTCTTTGATGCGTTCAATTACCCGCTCTGGACCAACCTGGTATGGCAATTCACGAACGATGATTCCTTGCCGGCGCGGCGAGATTTGCTCAATGTCGACTTTGGCTCGAACCTTAAAGCTGCCCTTGCCGCCTTCGTAAGCTTCTCTAATTCCATCCAGGCCATAGATGATGCCACCAGTTGGTAAATCAGGCCCAGGGACAAAAGTCATTAGCTCATCAAGGGTTGCCTTGGGATGAGCAAGTAGGTGAGAGGCAGCAGCCACAACTTCGCGCAAGTTATGTGGTGGCATGTTGGTTGCCATACCTACCGCGATGCCAGAGGCACCGTTAACTAAAAGGTTTGGAATCGCCGAAGGTAAAACAGTTGGTTCTAGTTCGCGGCCGTCATAGTTAGGCGCAAAATCAACCGTGTCTTCATCAAGGGAATCCACCATCGCACTTGCTGGGCTAGCCAGGCGAGCTTCGGTGTATCGGTAAGCAGCTGGACCTTCATCAAGGGAACCGAAGTTACCGTGACCATCAACAAAGGGAAGTCGGAGCGACCAAGTTTGTGCCATCCGGACAAGTGCGTCATAGATTGCGCTGTCACCATGCGGGTGCAGCTTGCCCATAACTTCACCAACAACGCGAGCGCTCTTTACGTGGCCTTTGTCACTGCGCAATCCCATAGCAGCCATAGTGTGCAAAATGCGTCGTTGTACTGGCTTTAAACCATCACGAGCATCTGGCAGGGCGCGGGAGTAAATAACTGAATAGGCGTATTCCAAAAATGAGTCTTGCATTTCATTTGCAACATCGATGTCAACGATCTTCCCCGCATTGTGTGCAGGTTTCGATGGTGTGGTTTTAGCCATAGTTAAAAGAGTTCCTTGCTAGCGGTAGGAAAAAAGTTCTTATTTGTCATTCGGGCGATGGCCGAACAAGATGTCATCCCATGAAGGCGAATCATCAACTGCAACAACGGGCGCTGGGGTAGGTGCTGGAGTGCTAGCAACCGGCATTGGTACTGGCATTGTTGGGTGACCTGGTCCAGCACAAGCAGGTGGTTCAAGTTCTTCAGCGTCTGGTTCAGAAACAGTTGGAAGTCCAACTAGCCGGGGCTTTGGCTCTTCGGCTTTAGCAGCCGCAGCAGTCGCGCCAGTAGCTTCATCAAATAGCCAACGAGCTTCATCATCGAGAGCAACAATGCTTTTCGCTAGTGGGTCGAAAATCCAACTTGCGATTCCGCCGCCGCTTCCACTGGCCCACGAAACCGTTACGGTCCAACGCGCGTCATCGCGTCGGTAGGAATCCCAAGTCAATGTCAAAGTATCAATGCCACGATTGGCAAGTTGCCCTGTTGCTAATTCGCCAAGAACTACTTCACCATGTGGGCGACGAACTAAAGTTTCGGAAGCTCGCTTTGCCATGTAGGAACGTTCGGCTAAAACTGGTCCGGCGTAACGTTCAATGCGCTCAGCATCTACTCCAGCCTCAGCTGCGATCGCTGCGGCAGTTTCACCGCGACGAATTCGAGTTTGAATGTCGCGAGGCGAGATGCCCGAATCTGTGGTTGTTACAGTTGCGGTGTCATTGGTGTTAATGCTTCGGCGGATGTGATCATCAACGGCAACTGTGAATTCGCTTCCGTCTTCGTCCATGAAAATAAGTTCAAGGTTGTCTTCGGAGCGCCCGACAAAAATTAGCTCTTTCATGGCCACCTTTTCTTTTGCTTATGCCCCTCTAGTTTCGCGCAAAAAACCATTAAAATCGGGGTTATTGCGGGGTGTGTCGCATATCTACCAAGGCAGGCAGGACAATAGCCAGATGACCTCGTCGCCCAAGAACTTAGCAATGAAGTCCTTTGACGCCTTGATAGCCGAACCAGACCTTGCCTTGGCGATGCAGATTGCAAACGGTGCTGGCAAGTTGCTATTGGATAGGCCAGATGACCTGGGGGTAACGACCAAATCCACAGCAACTGACGTCGTAACGCTGATGGATCAGCGAGCTGAAGC
>JBDLQS010000160.1:0-3647 GCA_039800445.1 Actinomycetota bacterium | reverse complement strand
ATAGTTGCAATGCCATCAATTGCATTTTCGTCACGGTTGAATTCCACATATGCTTCATCAATTACAACCAGGATGTTCTTCGGTACTTTTGCTAGGAACTCATCTATCTGTTGATGGGTAACAATTCCGCCAGTTGGATTGTTTGGGGTGCAAACAAATATCGCTCGCGTCTTTGCAGTTATTGCTTTCAGCATTCCATCAAGATCATGTAGTCCGTTACTTGTTAACGGCACTTGAACACTAACTGCGCCGGCAATTGTTGCGATGATGGGATAGGCCTCGAATGAGCGCCACGCATAAATGACTTCTTCACCTGCGCCAGCAACGGACTGGATGATCTGTTGACAGACACCAACTGATCCGGTTCCGGTAGCAATTTGCTCAGCTGGAACTGCGAACTTGTCTGAAAGTGCTTGAATCAAATTTGTTGTGAATGGATCTGGGTAACGATTAATCTCACTAGCCGCATCAACTATCGCAGCCACGACGCTTGGAAGTGGGGAATGTGCAACCTCATTGCTGGAAAGTTTGTAAGCGGTTAGACCATTTACAGGCGCAACTTTCTTACCCGCTTTATAGGTTGGCAGCCTTGCCATCTCTGGTCGAAGCTGTGGGTTGACTGACTCGCTCACAATCCGAGCCTACGGGTAACTACAACAACTGACACATCGTCGCGGTTCCACGTGACGGAATCTTGGCGCGCGGTTGAAACAATTAGATTTGTTAGCTCAGCAGAGTTTGCGCTGCGTTCTCCCGAAACGACAGAGGTAACTAGGCCTTGGGTGCCAAACTCTTCACCTTTTTCATCTTGAGTTTCTAAAAGTCCGTCAGAGACAAGAACAATTCGATCCCCTGCCCCAAAGAAAATATCCTGGCTTTGCCAGACTCCCCCAAATCCACCGAGCATTGGACCGGTTGGGTTTAACGTGGTTATTAAATGATTGGCATCGATCCAATATCCGGCCGGGTGTCCCGCATTGACCCATTTGGTTGGCTGACTTGGATCACTTGGGATTTCCAAAATAACTGCTGTAGCCAAGAGGGCATCGACATCTGAAAGGCCAGCCGAGACTCTTTCCATTACTGCACTAGGTGTAAATCCAGCCGAGAGTGCCGCTGTCATGATCGCCTTAATCTGAAGTCCAACTACGCCTGCTTCTGGGCCATGACCTGTGACGTCGACCATGGCCAGAGCTGTGCCCTGCGGAGTCCTGATTACATCCCACCAGTCACCGGCGATCGCGCCGCTGGCTGGCAAGGTTTGCCCAGCAACATCGAGGCCAAACTTTTCGGTATCGATCAAGGTTGGTGAAAGTGCTTTTCGCATGGACGCAACCAACGGAGCATCTTGTTCAAGTCCTTGCCAAGCAGCGCGTGCTAAATCAATCTGGCTAACCAGATTTTGTCGCATGGATTCCGCGTCAGCAGCAGCAAGTTGGATTTCAGGTGGCGTTGCAACTTCAATCACTTGATGAATGGTTCCACTAGCAACCATTCGCAATTCGGTACGCATTTCATCAAGTGGCGCAAGCACCCAGCGCTCAAGAAAAAACCATGCCAGACCTAACAAGACAAGGCTGACAAGAATTGATGAGCTCAAAACCCAAGATAATTGGTCGGCGACTTCATCGAGTCTGATATCGAGTGCGAGAGTTTCACTGATCTCGGCGCGAGCTTCTAAATAGAGGATGCGTTCCCAGATGGCGACACCAAGCAAAGTTACTGCAAAGAATGCAATAAAGAGTTGGAGTCTTCTGCGTAACGTCATAATGAAATTCTAGGTGGAAATCGTGTTACCAGAAATCAGACTTTAATTAACTCAGATAGCGCTTGTGCGAAAAGTGATCCATGGCGATCGACTTGTTCTTGTGTCGTGGTTGGGCACATCAAGGCCATGTTATGAAATGGCGTCATAAGCACGCCTCGATTGCACATGAACAAGTGCATGAACTCATCTAGCTCATCATCGCCTGCATGCATAGCTTCAGTTCCAGTTTTTGGCGCTGGATATGTAAATCGATACTCAGCTCGAGCACCCAAC
Source organism: Actinomycetota bacterium (assembly GCA_039800445.1). Classification (GTDB taxonomy): domain Bacteria; phylum Actinomycetota; class Actinomycetes; order S36-B12; family UBA5976; genus UBA5976. Next base: position 1,606 of record JBDLQS010000160.1, on the reverse strand, counting down.
TGAGAAATTGACCATGGGACGCCGTACTCATCTAATGCCGCATTGACTTGATCGGTGTAGCGAGTTGCAAGTTGGATCATGTGCTCAAAAGCTTGTTCCGTTAAAACTTCACCAAGCGTTGCTCGCATTGCTGCTAGCGACAATGCGTTGCCAGCTAGTGTGCCACCTACGCCTCCAACATCTAGTAAGTCAGCTTCGGTGTGTGAATTAATTTGATCAACAACCTCTTGCTTAAACCCATATGCGCCCGATGGGATACCTGCGCCAATGCTTTTACCAATCACAAAAATGTCTGGGTCCAAGTTGTCGCGCAAGGTCATGCCACCATATCCAGCCGAGACAGTGTGAGTTTCATCGATCATTAACAATGCGCCGTACTTTGTTGCAAGTTCGCGCATACCTTCCAAGAAACCTGGTTCCGGTAACACAATGCCAATATTTGTTAGAGCCGGTTCCGTCAAAATCGCCGCTACATCACCGTGCTTTAGTGCAGCCTCGAGCGCTGGTAAGTCGTTAAATTCAACGACTCGAGTTGTCTGATCAATTGGAACTGGAGGCGCTACGTTTCCTGGTCTTGAGACGATGTCGCCATTGGAGTCCAAGACGCCAAAAGTTTCATCTACCGAGCCGTGATAGCAGTATGAGAAAACCAGTATTTTGCTTTTTCCAGTTGCCAGTCTTGCCAGTCTGATTGCCCAACGGTTGGCATCAGTGGCCGAAACTGTGAAGGACCAAAGTGGGACTTTGAAGCGACGAGTTAGTTCGGCGCCAACCCATTGCGCGTCTTCGGTAGGCATCATGGTTGTAATGCCACCAAGGTCTTGCATTCGATCAATAATTGCTTTGACGCTGGCATCGGGTGAATGCCCAGTCATTGCTGCGGTATCACCAAGTGCGAAATCGATGTACTCGTTACCGTCAACATCTGTAATGATGTTTCCCTTTGCCCCCTGCATATAAAGCGGAAAGCCACCGACCCACTTATTCATCCATGGCATTGGAACGCCACCAAATAAGTTCTTTGCGTCCTTGTATAGCTCCAGAGATTTTGCGTGGTTATCACGATAAGTTTTGCGCTCACGCTCTAGCAAGGAAACTAAGTTAACTCGATCTATCTGGGTTGACCTGCTGGACATGATGCGCTTTCTTGTTGAACTAGAAAATTTACGAAGTAGCCATATCTACGAAGCGACTGTAGTGGCCCTGGAATGCAACAGTAACGGTTCCAGTTGGACCGTTGCGATGCTTTGCCAAGATAAAGTCAGCTTCACCCGCGCGCGGTGATTCTCTTTCATAGACATCTTCGCGGTGAAGTAATACAACCATGTCAGCGTCTTGTTCAAGGGAGCCAGATTCACGAAGGTCAGAAAGCATTGGACGCTTATCTTGACGTTGTTCCGGTCCACGGTTTAACTGACTGATCGCAATCACTGGAATCTCTAATTCCTTTGCGAGCAGTTTTAACGAACGTGAAAATTCTGAAACTTCAACTTGGCGACTTTCAACTTTTCGTCCAGACGACATAAGTTGCAGGTAATCAATGATTAGAAGTTTCAAATCGAAACGTTGCTTAAGTCGACGGGCCTTTGCTCGAATCTCCATCATT
>JBDLQS010000159.1:0-10423 GCA_039800445.1 Actinomycetota bacterium | reverse complement strand
ACGCCACCTACTACACCAGAAACGACAGCCCCTGCTGAACCTGCCGCACCTGCTGCGCCTAATGTTCCAGCTGCCAGTGGACCTCGTTCCTGCGGCGGCTGGGAACCCAAGACTGAAACCATTTTCAACAATCCTTTGGCAGGTTCATCGCGTGACGACAAGTTGACTAATTCCAGATTTGCAATTACGAATCGAATCATCAGAATGATCGACTGTGCACCTGTGGGTTCAACCATTGCGATGTCCTGGTTCTCGTTTACCGATGAGAATCTGGTAAGCCATTTGATACGAGCACATCAAGACGGTGTAAACGTAAGAGTTTTGGTTAATAGTCATGCCACTCGGCCAACATCAAGTTCATTCAACGCAGTTAGCGCATTGCGCTCTGCACTCGGTAGCAACATCACCGCGGCAACAGCTAATGCATCTGAGAATCCGGGTAGTTGGATAGGTTGGTGCAACTCAGGCTGCCTAACTCCTGCAGCACGTGCTGGGTTGGTTTTCCCAGATGAAAGTGAAAGTGAGTACCCGGCACTTCACTCAAAGTTTTTCATGTTCAGTCGGGTATCAGGCGCTGCAAACATTGTTGGTATTTCATCTATAAATCCAACTTACGAGCAAGCTAGGGTCGGATTTAACAATGCCTCAGTCGTGATAAACGACAAGACACTTTTTGCATCAATGAATGATTATTTCTCGGACTTATCTGATGCAGCACGTGGCGCTGGCAAGGCAAAGGCCTATCGACAACTTAAGTCGGATACCAAATCAACCTCTTACTATGTGTACCCAAAATCAGGTTCTGATGATGTCTTGAAGATGTTGCGTGACATTAAATGCATCTACAAAGAGGGCGGCAAGACAAAGCGCACTGAAATATATGTCAACATGTTCGTCTTCACCCGCAATGCTCCAGCCATGGAACTTTGGAACAAAGCATTTGCATCAGGTGCCAAAAACGGCGGCTGCAAGGTAAACATCATTTACACCGATATGGATCAACGTATTAAGGCCCTGAATACTCGAACTGGAAATGTTGACTACATTCCAAATGGCAATCGGCCAAGCACCTGGGGTGTAGCAGACTGTCTGTCTACTATGCCTTCCAAAAAGGGTAAGGCTCAGGCATTAACGGGACCTAGTTTAGTTTTTGATGCTGGCAAGAACCGAATGGTTACAGCTAAGGTTTGCAAGAACGGTTCACTGCAGGGTGCAATCCCAACAATCAACAAGCCTGGTGGTTATTGCTGGTTTAATGCAACGAACAAAAGTACTGGTGGCTCTTTGAGCATGTGCGTCTCGACACCATTGAAGGTAACTGCTTTGGATAGAGCAGATAACAGAGCAAAGCTCGAGCCAGTTGCTGATGCAAGTGGGTCACGTTGGTACTCGCATCAGAAATATATTGCTATTGACGGAATGTATGGCGCGAAGGGAAAGCAAACTCGTCAGAAAATCGTGATTTCTGGTACCCCGAACATAACTTCTCCTGGCCAACGCTGGAATGATGAGATCCTGACCTTCACTCGAAGTCCTGAAATTTATGCTCAGTATGTTGGTAACTTCAATGACACCAAACGTGCCATCATGAATCGACCTGGACCTTCGGGAGCTTGGCGCGCTGAAGCTAGCTGGTAAATAGTTCAATTCTTAAAACGAAAAAGCCGACCAACGCTGGTCGGCTTTTTTATGCGCTCCCCCGATTGGACTCGAACCAATAACCACTCGATTAACAGTCGAGTGCTCTGCCAATTGAGCTACAGGGGATTAACTAGACAATCTTAACAAAATGAAGTGGCTGTGGCGAAACGCCCTAGATTCCGAACGATGAACGAAGTTCTGCCAGGGCCTTTGCGATTTCTTCTTGGCCGTCAGCAGATTGACTAGCCGCTAGATCATCTGAAATTGCACTCCAGTAAGCACGGGTTTCGTCCTTACGTGCAACGAATCTGACCCTGCCAGCATTTGGCAATTCAAAGACCCGATCCACCACAACAGCTGAGGTAACCCGGTCGCGAACTGCCCGTGGCAATTGACTTTCCCCGTCCAAAGTCCAGGATCGAATATTAGGTTTTTCGTCCGTTTGACCTTGGAAAATCACCGATAACTGTGGTGGCTCCCACTTTGCTTGAAGTGAATCTGTCCATGGCGTAATTGTGACTTCTTGGTCCGAAATGTCTACCAATGAGTTTTTTGTAATTGCTATCAGACCATCAGAATGCCTTGCCCAGTCCAGCAATCGATCTTGCGAATCAATGGCCTGTGCTAACTCAGGTGGCATATCTTGGGCTTGCTTAAACCAACCCACTAAATGTCACCAACTGCAAAGTTACGCATATCGCGCCGATAACTTTCGAGTGAGAGTAAATCTGTTAGCAATCGAGCTTGGTCCACTTCATCGGTTCCATCTTCAGCTCTACTTAGTGCTGCTTTAATCTCCGCCACTCGCCTACCAGCATCCATTTCCAGAATTCTGGCTAGAACTGCCTGAACATATCTTTCATCAGGAACGTCGTTTGGCAGCGGCTCTACAGCCATCGCCCGAACATGAGATCTAATCTCATCATCTGGCGCTTGTTCCAAAACTTTTGTAATCCAGACTTGAGCTGAATCAAACTCCAGTGGATTACCAGCTGCTACACACGCTGCATAGACCGCTGATGCTGCCGGGACTGTAAACACGCTCTCTTCAAGTGATTCAAACCAAGAGCCGACCAAGTGCGGGGTTTGTAAGACACATTTCAAAGCTTCACGTTCTACCTGCGCAGCTTGCGACGAGGCAGTGCTTTGAGCTCGTGATTGTTGGGGCGCTGATTTTCTGCCAGCCGCATTCATTTCAGATCTAATCGTGGCATCATCCATACCAAGCCAACCAGAAACGGTGCGAATGTATTCGGGGCGTAATGCCGTGTCCTTAATGCCTGCCAATACTGGCGTAACTGCACGCATTGCAGCAACCCGACCTTCGGCAGTGTCCAAATCAAACTCTTCAACCGTTGATCTCATGACGAACTCAAAGAGCGGAATCTTGGTTGCGATTAAGTTTTTCACGGCCTCATCACCATGCTTCAAACGAAGATCGCAAGGATCTAGGCCATGAGGTTCGATGGCAACAAAAGTTGAGGCAACGAACTTTTGATCCTCACCAAATGCCTTAAGGGCCGCTTTGCGTCCAGCTGCATCACCATCAAAAGTGAATACGACTTCAGCATGCTTAGTGTCATCATCCATCAGGATTCTGCGAAGCATCTTTACATGATCTGCGCCAAAGGCAGTGCCACAAGTTGCAACTGCAGTTGTGACTCCGGCTAAATGACATGCCATAACATCGGTGTACCCCTCAACGACTACCGCTTGCTGTTGCTTTGCCATGTCTCTGCGCGCTAAATCGATGCCATAAAGTACTTGAGATTTGCGATAGATCGGAGTCTCAGGAGTATTCAAATACTTTGGACCTTGGTCAGCTTCGGTAAGTTTTCGAGCGCCAAATCCAATAGTGTCGCCACTTGAATCGCGAATTGGCCACATCACTCGATCGCGGAATCGATCATATGCTCCGCGCTGACCCGAAACTGCAAGTCCGGCGGTGATCATTTCTTCTTCAGTGAAACCTTTGCTACGTAATTCATTGCGCAGACCATCCCAGCCCGATGGTGAATAGCCAACACCAAATAGATCCCACGACGCTTGATCAAAACCACGTTCCGTTAAAAATGTTCGGGCGTGCTGTGCTTCGGGAGTTAATAGCTGAGATTTGTAGAAAGCGCCAGCAACTTTATGTGCTTCAATAAGTCGAGCTCGTTGCCCTTGCTGGCCAGCAGATGAGCCACCGCCTTCTTCGTAGCGCAAAGTTATGCCGTATTTAACAGCAAGTTTTTCAACGGCTTCAGTAAATGAAAGGGCATCAATTTTGCGCACAAAGGTAATGACGTCTCCACCTTCACCGCAAGAAAAGCAGTGATACAAACCTTTACTTGGCGTCACATGAAATGACGGTGATCGCTCGTCATGGAATGGGCACAGGCCTTTGTAACTGCCACCGCCAGCGGCTTTAAGTGTGACAGTTTCGCGAACTATCTCATCAATTCGGGCTCGCTCGCGAACTGAGGTAACGTCCTCTTCGCGAATTTTTCCTGCCACGTCCCCTATGTTACGTGCAGCTGCGTTGGTGCCACTGCACAAGGCTGACGTCTGTGAGTGCTGCGACCTGGTCAATAACTACGCGGTATTTAGCTTCGGATGACCCTGCATCTAGCCAAAGATTCGTGTGGAATCGATCTAGATTGGCTTCAGGGTCCTGATTCAGGAATTCAACTAGATCTTGAATCTGCTGACGCTGCCTTGCATAAAGTTCACCCGCACCGGCTCGGTTCATTACAAACCTGGCCGCTAGCGCCTTAAGCGCAGTCACTTCATATCTGGCTTCAGCTGGAACTACTAAGGATGCGTCATAACGCGTCAGCGGGCGCTGGCCATACTCAGCTTGGGTTGCCTGCTGAGCTGCAATACAGAAGCGGCCAATTAAGGTACTAGTCAGGTTCTTTAGCTCACCCAGTGAACGCATGGTCCTATCAAACGAGGCTGGCCAGCTTGGAAGCGAGCTGACCCTAACCAAGGCGGCATCAAGTTCTGCTTTTTGAAAGTCTGATCCATACCAATTCTGAGCAACCTCAACTACTTCACTGCGACCAGTGCTCGACTTCAAGATATCGATGTTCACATGTCCGGCGAATACCGCGTCCTCGATGTCATGCACGCAGTAGGAAACGTCATCAGACCAATCCATAACTTGAGCTTCAAAGCATGAGGTGGTTCCGGTAACGCCTTCGCGTACCCAAGCAAACACATCAGCATCATCTTCGTAAACTCCGAATTTAACTTCATCAGGTTGTTTAGTCCACGGATACTTTGATGCCGCATCAAGTGAGGCTCGAGTTAGGTTCAGTCCAATTGTTTGTCCGGGACGCGGGCCTGATGCTGGACTTACTGCTTTTGGCTCTAAGCGAGTTAGCAACCGGAAAGATTGAGCATTTCCCTCGAAGCCGCCAATGTCTTTGGCTAATTCATTAAGTGCAGTTTCACCGTTGTGGCCAAAAGGTGGATGACCTAGATCATGCGAAAGACATGCAGTATCAACTAAGTCAGGATCGCATCCCAAAGCTGAACCAAGCTCTCGTCCAACTTGGGCAACTTCAAGTGAGTGAGTGAGTCGAGTGCGAGGAAAATCTTCTTGACCGGCTTCCATTACTTGAGTTTTTACGCCAAGGCGCCTGAGTGCGGAGCTATGCATGACTCTGGCACGATCTCGAGCGAACTCGGTGCGCTCCACACTTTTGTTTGGTTCATTGACCCAGCGCTGCGAATCGAATTCGGAATAGTTGCCTAACATTTATCCACCACTGACTGCGAGCTCAGCTTCGCGAACTGTTTCAACTTCAGTTTGCGACATACTTTGCGAATTAAGCCAGCCATCTGGCAAGTTAACCCTACGATCAGGCGTAGTTCTGCCGCGCGGAAGTTTGGCTAACTCTTCGTCCAAAATCTGATCACGATTGATTGTGCTTAACAAGTCATCAAATTCCTTCAAGCTGGAAATTAATGACAGTGCGCCTCGGGTTTCACTGCCCGCAACGACGCCCTTTAAATACCAAGCCATGTGCTTGCGCATTTCCTGGCAGCCGCGGAATTCATCACCATGCATTTCAACTAATAAGTCACCATGTCGTCGCATTAAATCAACAATTACTCCAGCATTTGGTTCAGCGGGAACTGGTTCACCGGCAAATGAAGCGCGAATCTGACCAAAGAGCCAAGGTCGTCCTAAACATCCTCGACCAACGACCACTCCCCGAGCGCCAGTTTCATCCAGCATTCGTTGGGCATCCGATGCTGACCAGATGTCTCCGTTACCAAGCACTGGGGTATTTGGAATGTGTTCAACGAGTCTGGCAATTGTGGTCCAATCCGCTTTGCCACCGTAATACTGTGCAGCGGTTCGGCCATGAAGTGCGACCCAAGTTATCCCTGCTTGTGATGCAATTTTTCCAGCATCTAAATAAGTAATGTGATCGGAATCAATGCCTACTCGCATCTTTACGGTTACAGGCACTTTGCCCTGAGCATTCTTAACAGCTGAATTAACAATGCTGGAAAACAGATCGCGCTTCCAAGGCAATGCGCTACCGCCACCTTTACGAGTGACTTTTGGAACTGGGCAGCCGAAATTCAAATCAACATGGTCTGCCATATCTTCATCAACCAGCATCTTTACGGCGGCGCCAACAATGTCTGCATCAACACCATAAAGCTGAGCGCTTCTGGTTTTTTCGTCAGAATCAAAAGTTACTAAGTCCAGAGTTTCTGGATGGCGCATCAACAAAGCCTGTGAAGTTGTCATCTCGGCAACATAAACCGTATGGTCCACATCAACTTGGCCAGCAGATTGTCGAATTTGGGTTGAAGCCTCACGACAGACTCGACGAAATGCCCGGTTCGTAACTCCAGCCATTGGCGCAAGTTCGATCACCGGATCGGTGGCTAATAGATCTGCAAACATCAGCAGCCGACGAGGCGAGAGCCTAACCAAGAGACAACAGAATCAAGTCCAACACGTTCTTGTTCCATAGTGTCTCGATCACGAATCGTAACGGCGTTGTCCTCTAGAGTTTCGAAGTCAACGGTTATGCAATAAGGCGTACCGATTTCATCCTGACGACGGTAGCGACGACCGATTGCACCAGCATCATCGAATTCGATGTTCCAGTTCTTGCGAAGTTCTGTGGCTAAGTCCTTAGCCTTTGGACTCAAGTCTGCATTGCGAGACAAAGGCAATATAGCTGCCTTCACTGGAGCAAGGCGCTTATCAAAACGCATAACAACGCGCTTATCAACTCCACCCTTAGTGTTAGGTGCTTCATCTTCGTCATATGCCTCAAGCATGAACGCCAAAACTGCTCGGGTTAAGCCTGCTGCCGGTTCAATTACGTACGGAACATACTTCTCGCCAGATTCCTGATCAAAGAATGACAAGTCTTTACCCGAAGCTTCCATGTGTGCCTTTAAGTCAAAGTCAGTGCGGTTTGCAATGCCTTCAAGTTCGGCAAACTCGCTGCCACCGAATTGGAATCGGTATTCGATGTCGGTGGTGCGCTTGGAGTAATGCGAAAGCTTTTCTTTTGGATGTTCGAAGCGACGTAGGTTATCTGTCGATAGGCCGAGATCTACATACCAATTCCAACGCTCTTCCAACCAGTATTCATGCCACTGCTCATCAGTGCCCGGCGGTACGAAGAATTCCATTTCCATTTGCTCAAATTCGCGAGTGCGGAAAATGAAATTACCTGGTGTGATCTCATTGCGGAAAGACTTGCCAGTTTGACCGATACCAAATGGTGGCTTCTTGCGCGAAGAGGCAGCAACGTTTGCATAGTTAGTGAAAATACCTTGGGCAGTTTCTGGTCGCAGGTAATGAAGAGAGTTTTCATCAATGACTGGACCAAGATTCGTTGAAAGCATTCCATTGAACATTTATGGTTCAGTGAATTCGCGCTTAGTTCCACAGTTTGGGCAAGGGACTCCCGCTAAGCCACCTTCAGGGGCTCGGCCTTTGCGTTCTTCGAACTCTTCAAGCAGGTGATCTTCGCGGAACCGCTTGTGACATGAAGTGCACTCAGTCAGCGGATCAGTAAAGGTTGCAAGGTGTCCAGATGCAGCCCAAACCTGTGGCGCCAAAATAACGGCAGAATCAATACCGACTACGTCTTCACGGGATTGAACTACGGCTTTCCACCATTGCCGACGAACATTTTCTTTTAGCTCAACGCCAAGTGGCCCATAATCCCAGGCAGATCTAGATCCACCATAAATTTCGCTACTTGGGAATACGAATCCCCGACGTTTGGACAGATTTACAACAGCGTCAACGCGATCCATGAAACTCAACATCCGATAAGGCTGTCCGACTGGTTGCCGGAAGCAGGAAACCCTATTCTATCGAGCGAAACTGATCATTTAGGTATTCAGGTTACGATAGAACTAATGAACATTTTGCGTATTTCCAACTCAAGTAACCGCCTTTTCGGATTAGGCTGTGTGGCTCTTGCCGGATTAATTCTCATCACTGGGTGCGGAAACGAGTCACAAAATACTGGCGCTACTCAGGAATCAAGCATTGCTTCGCCAACTGTAGAAGCTCAGCCATCGCTAGGTTCTAATGAAATCGAGCTGGATGCTGAGCGAGACTTCCGAGCTGCCTTAGTTAAGTCGCAAGAAAGTGCTGCCGAAACAGGCTTAACGGAATTGTGGTTTGATACTGATGGCGTAGTGGTTCAAGTTGCTGTCCAAGATCCAAAGACTAAAACTTGTGTGAGTTACGATGTCAACGCTGAGTCGGTTTTTGAAATGGATGAAACCTCAATGATGCCCGCTCGCACTATCGCTGAGTTGGATGGGCTAGTCGCTGGTGGAAATGACCAAGGCTCAGTAATTAGCAATGCTCCCGGTGAATTCACAATTACCAACACGATAGACCTTTCAAATTACGTTACGGTTTACACGCTTGATTCTGAGGGTCGAATCGCAAAAAGCGTTATTAGTTCTGATGATGAACCACTGGGCGAAATCACATACACCTACAGCGTCACAGAAGAAGGTCAAGCGGCCCTTACTGCTTTGTAAGTTATTGGTCTGATTCGTAGTGCCAAGCAAGCGGGCTTGGCACTGGCGGTGAAACAACAGCATGAATCGTGTCGTACACGGCAAGTAAATGTGGCACGACTGACTTTGGGCAAATCGGAACTACTAGTGTTGCTGATTTAACCGATGCGCCTCGAAGCATTGCCCCAATAGCCATCGCAGTGCTTCCGGATTCGACACCATCGTCTATCACCGCCACATTTAAACCAGCCAAATCTCCAATCCTAGGAATGGAAACTTCAGTTCTAGTTCGAATAATGTTTAAATCCCGCATTGGCAAAGTCATTTCAGTTGCAAAAGCTAATGCAATATCAACTGCAGCAGGTAGGACGACAACTATTACGTCGTGTTCCAAGATTTCAGACTTAAACGTGGCCAGCATTTTTTGCCCAGCATCAGCGCGATCTATAAAATCAAATTGCATCATTAACGCTCGACATGTACTCAGTTGTTGAGTCAGGGCTAAAATCCATAAGCAATTCAAAAGCTGTTGGTTCATCCCTCATGTTTGCCAAGAATGGCCAAACACCAATTTTTGCTTCCATGGAACCAAGTGCCCGGCGATAGGAACCCACATCGTTCCAATCAGTCTTGATCAAATAACGTTCTGGCGAATCTGCATTATGGAAAACACTGCCCGATACAAATCCAGGTCGCTCTTGCAAAACATTCATCGCCAGCTTTGCTTCCATCTTCCAGGCGACCGAATCAGTTACATCAAAGGTCCAAATTGCATGGAACGTGCCAAGCATAAAAACTAAGCGCCGTAATTAATTGCTGTGGCAGCGACCAGAATCAGGAACACCAAAAATCGAATAACTCTCGACTTTGAATCAAGTAGCGGCCACGACAAGTACATAAGCCAACCTATGAAAAGGCAGACCACAGTTAGTGCAATGCCCGAGTAAGGCGCCGGGGAAAACAGGCCAAGAAGCATTAGAGCTGCAATCAAGGCTGGAACTAGAAATTTAGGCAGGCCATGAATTCGCAATAAAGTCGGTGCGCTCAAATCAGTTACGCGCTTACGCAGTGCTGAATGAGTTACCACTGGAACCGCAGGATTTGGTTTCTTTGGTTTATTTGCTTGGCCCATAACCTAAGTCAAGCATGCGATTAGGAGTTTTGCTTCCTGTGGGTCGCAAAATCAATCTTGTGTCGGTGACTTATCGATAGGAAGCGAGTTAGGAACGGCGCCCCCATAACGGCGATCTCGCGAGGCATAAATTTCACAGGCATGCCACAAATGCCGGCGATCAAAATCTGGCCAGAGTGTTGGTAGGAAGACAAATTCTGAGTAAGCACTTTGCCAAAGCAAAAAGTTACTCAAGCGCTGCTCGCCACTTGACCTAACAAAAAGATCAACATCTGGCATGTCTGGCTCGTCGAGATATCTCTTAATAGTTTTTTCAGTAACTTTCTTGGGATCAATTTTTCCGTCTGCAACTTGCTGTGCAATAGCGGAAACTGCATCAACAATCTCAGCTCGTCCCCCGTAATTAACACACATTGTCACAGTCAACTTTGAATTCTTTGCGGTTAACTTCTCGCACGCCTCTAGTTCCTCAATGACAGAGCGCCAAAGTTTTGGTCGTCTACCAGCCCAACGAATTCGAACTCCCATGTCATTCATTTCGTCCCGGCGTCTGCGAATCACATCGCGATTGAAGTTCATGAGGAATCGAACTTCTTCTGGTGACCGTCGCCAATTCTCGGTTGAAAAGGCATACGC
>JBDLQS010000158.1:0-2889 GCA_039800445.1 Actinomycetota bacterium | reverse complement strand
GGCGCACCGTTTTTCACAGTGCGCCCCAAAGACTTTGTTTTTACAAGCCGAACAATCCCTTTAGTGGATTGACTGCGAAGTAGATCATGAATGCTGCGGCGATAATCCACATCAATCCTGATACTTCGTTCGACTTGCGCTGTGCGATCTTGATAGCAACGTAGGTAACCATACCTGCGCCGATACCGTTTGTGATCGAGTAGGTGAATGGCATCAAGATGATTGTCAAGAACGAGGGAATCGCTATTGCATAATCGTCAAATGGAATGTGACGAATTTGAGTCATCATCAAGAAGCCCACGATAACCAAGGCTGGCGCAGCTGCTTCGTAAGGAACGATCTTGGTTAGCGGTGCAATGAACATCGCTAACAAGAACAAGGTTCCGGTTACCAGGCTGGCAATACCAGTACGAGCACCATCGCTGATGCCCGATGCTGATTCGATGTAAGCGGTGTTGGATGAAGTACCAGCCAAACCACCTGCGATTGCAGCAACTGAGTCAACAGCCAGGATCTGGCCAAGGTGTTCAACTTCGCCATCTTCAGACATCAAGTCAGCTTCATTAGCCAGACCTGTGACAGTTCCGATGGTGTCAAAGAAGTCACTGAGCAAAAGTGAGAACACTGCAAGGCCGGCAGCCAAGACTCCGATTGCACTAAATGCACCAAAGATGTCGAAATCAAACAATGGAGTTGGATCGACATAACCAATCAAGGTTTCTGGAATTGCCGGAACGTTTAGATTCCAACCAGTTGGGTTCTCTAGACCAGGTGTACCTGGATCAGTGTTTGCACTACCAATCTTTTGCGTGGTCTCAAGAACTACTGCTAACACCGTGGTGGATAGCAAACCGATCAAGATGGCAGCGCGCTTGCGAAGCGCAACCAAGATGACGGTAACCATAAGACCGAACACGAATGTGAAGATTGGCCAACCTGCAAGTTCACCAAATACCGCAAAGCCGATTAACGGAACACCTGGACGAGTGATTCCAGCATCAACCAATCCGATAAGCGCGATGAACAAACCGATACCTGCACCGATTGAGTACTTCAGCGCATCTGGTACTGCATGGAATACCGCAGTGCGGAATCCGGTCAGAACCAAAAGCAAGACGATTACGCCTTCGATGACAACAAGTCCAAACGCCTGCGGCCAAGTCATAAACGGAGCTAGACCAAAGGCCAAGAATCCATTAAGTCCAAGACCAGCAGCGATTGCGATAGGGAAACGTCCGAGTACGCCCATAAAGATTGTCATGATGCCTGCAACAAGCGCAGTAGCTGCTGCTACCAACGAAATTGCGACACCAATATCTTGGCCACCACCTGGGAAATTCCCATTGATGTCCTTGGCGGTACCGACGATGAGTGGGTTAAGTACAACGATGTATGCCATGGTCACGAATGTGACAATGCCACCGCGTACTTCAGTCCCTAGATTGGAGCCACGCTCGGTCATGTGGAAATAGCGATCCCATGCCGGTGTGCTCGATGTCTTTGTAGTGGTTTCCATAACGACACGCTAGTGTCCTACTTATGGGTAATAGTGCAGACTCTCTCAACGAATTTGAGTCAGGTGCCACTAATCAGCGTCCAGGTAAAGAACTTGCGCCACTTGAAGTAAATGGAATCACAGCAGTAACAGTGGGCACAGGAGTTTGGTCAGTAGCAACTCTTGTAATGGTCTTGATGCGCGACCAACTTGAAACCTCAGGCCGGGGCAATTGGATTGCAATTGGAGTTTGTGGAATCATCCTTGGCTTACTCGGAATGCGTTACACCAAGCGTCGGGCGGCTCGAATCGAGCAAGCCAAGGACTCATCCGTCTAGGAAACCTAGTTGCTAAACATTTAGCAGCAAGAAGTTTCGGTCGGGCAGCAAGTTTCAAGCGCTTCTACAGCTTCAGCTTCACAGCAAAATGTCATTTTCGACTCCTTTCCTAATTAGATAAGTATCTAATCCCTTACTATGCCAGTTATTAGATGAATGTCAAATATGTGGCATAATGGATTTATGCCTAAACAACTGCCAGTTCTAGATACTCTTGAGCCGATTTGCTGCGCTCCGCTTGGGGAATCTGCCCAGATCACTGAGGCGGATGCCAACGATTTAGCGATTCGCTTGAAGGCCCTGGCCGACCCAGCACGACTGCGCTTAGTTAGCTTCCTGCTAGATCAACCCGACCTTGAAGCTTGCACCTGCGACTTAGCACCGGTTTTGAACTTGTCAGAACCAACAGTTAGTCATCATTTAAAGACACTTGAAAAAGCAGGAATTGTTTTCAAGGAACGTCGCGGAATGAATGTCTATTACCAAGTGGTTCCAGATTCAATTCATGCAATTGCGCGCGTGCTTCATATTGATTGCTGCTAGTTAATTTCTAGAACTAGTTCTTACGGGCGCACCATTGGCCGCGGCCGGCTTCATACTTAACAACTTGTGCGCCTTGTGTGTAACCAAGGTTTCTTACAAACTTAATGGCATCAGGTCGGTCGGCATCGAGACACACTACGTTAACGCCAACTCGCTCGAATGCTCCTGGCAGAGCATTTAAATCAAGGGCTGGTAATTCTGGATCTTGATCCTTCGATGTGAACTGACGAATCATGACGCGATCTGCAAATTGTGCTCTGCCTTCTGGGCCAGTTGCTTCAACAAACCACCAAACTTTTGGCAGCACCGGATGAATTCGCACAGTAGTTGCAGCCATTGAGAATTCAATGTTTTGTCTTGCCGCAACGATGTCACCATCTTGAGCAATCACATCGAGAATCTCTTTGGCTTCGTAGTATCCACCAAAAACTTTCCAACCTGGTGGGAACATCAAGCGCGCGCTTTGTCCATTAACTTGTCCCAAACTAGATAACCAAACTGGTTTAGCAGGGA
>JBDLQS010000157.1:0-5950 GCA_039800445.1 Actinomycetota bacterium | reverse complement strand
TGTTTGTCGGTCTTGCCGCGATTGAAGATCGCCTTCGGGAAGAGATCAGAAGTGACTACGAACTTGCTGACATCACTGCTCGCCATTTAGTCGAAGCTGGTGGCAAAAGATTCCGCCCGTTACTTGTACTTTTAGCCTCACATTTTGGTGATCCAAAATCAGAGGGCGTGGTTCCTTCAGCGGTTGTTGTGGAACTGACACATTTGGCAACTTTATATCACGATGACGTAATGGATGAGGCTGAAGTTCGCCGAGGCGCCCAGTCTGCAAATAGCCGCTGGGGAAATACCGTTGCAATTCTCAGTGGTGATTTCTTATTTGCCCGATCGTCAAAACTTCTTGCTGATTTGGGTCCAGATGCAGTTCGAGTTCAAGCTGAAACTTTCGAACGACTTGTGATTGGTCAACTTCGGGAAAGTGTTGGACCACAAGCTGATGAAGATCCAATTGTTCATCACTTAGAAGTTCTGGCTGACAAAACCGGATCACTGATTGCAGCCGCTGGGCGATATGGCGCAATGATGAGTGGCGTCTCACCAGAGATAACAGATCGAATTGCAGACTTCGGTGAAAGTATCGGAATCGCCTTCCAATTAAGTGATGACTTATTAGATATTGAGTCGGAAGTTTCTGGCAAGACTCCAGGCAAAGACTTACGCGAAGGCATCCGTACCTTGCCAGTTCTATTCGCACTTGCAGATCCAGATACACCACCTCGATTGCGCGAACTGCTAAGCAGAGCTATCACAGATGACGCTGAGCATGCGGAAGCATTGGCAGCTTTGCGAGTACATCCAGCCATGGATCAGGCACGAGAAGTTCTAGAGCAGTGGGCAGATCGAGCCCGGGAGCGACTAACAGCCCTGCCAGACTGTGATGCAAAGTCGGCAATGGTGACACTCGTTGACAGTGTTGCTTACCGCACGGTTTAGTAACCCAACTAGCAAGCTCGCACTTCTGTGCAATAGTTTTGTTTCATCATGACTATGCAGGTTGAGAAAGAAAAGCGCTCCGAGCATTCCATTGGTCTAATTAATGGTGTTATCGCCTACGTAATCTGGGGTGCTGTAATCCTTTACTGGCCATATTTGGCACCAGCACAACCACTAGAAATTTTGGCTCATCGAATTCTGTGGAGCTTATTGTTTGTGGCAGCAATCTTGCTTTATCAAAAACGTATCGTGTCGCTCCGAGTGGTAATCAAGAATGCAAGACAGATGAAACTTCTGGCCATGGCTTCGGTTTTGATTGGGTTTAACTGGGGTCTGTTTATTTGGGCCAGCATGAATGGACATGTGCTTGATTCTTCACTTGGCTATTACATAACTCCGCTCTTTAACGTTGCACTAGGCGTGTTCTTCTTCAAGGAAAAACTGCGCCCTATGCAATGGCTGGCAATTGGAATTGCGGCATTTGCCGTCGTATTTATAACTATCGCTATGGGTGTATTACCTTGGGTGGCGTTGTCACTTTCCATTAGTTTCACGATGTATGGATATGTAAAGAAACTGGCGAATGTACAAGCTCTGGAAAGCTTGATGATCGAAACTTTGATTCTCACACCAGTGGCAATTGGTTATTTGATTTGGTTGCAATTTAATGGCGGAAACACTTTCTTGGCGTATGGACTAGATCACACACTTTGGATGGCAAGTGCTGGAATTGTCACAGCAATTCCGCTCTTGGCATTTGGAGTAGCGATCACGCGGCTGCCATTCACAACTCTTGGAATGCTGCAATACATCGGCCCAACAATTCAGTTCTTTGTTGGGGTTTGGATGACTCAAGAAGAGATGCCTCAGGTTAGATTCATCGGATTCGTTATTACTTGGGTTGCTCTGGTAATTCTCACGGTCGATGCATTGCGCAATCGACGTAATGTCAGTAAGTCATTAGTAACAAATCCTGACTAGAGTCATACTGTGAGCAATGTTTCAGTTCTACAGGCCGGTTTAGCTTGTTGTGGTGTGGAATCCAGCTCTGTCGATTTAGTGGCTGGCGCCTGGGAACAAACTGAATCAGTTTCGAAACTAAGTGCAGCGGAGCACATTCTGGTGATTGCTGGGACTGTGACCCACGCTTTGGCTCCAACTGTTAAGTCTGCTTATGACGCATTGCAGGAACCTAAAGTCGTTGTTGCCTTCGGCGCTTGTGCGATATCAGGTGGTCCTTACTGGGATTCGTATTCGGTGATTTCTGGAGCTCACGAAGTTGTGCCCGTTGATATTCAAGTGCCCGGCTGTCCACCTGGGCCAGAAGAGTTGGCAGCAGCTTTACTGCAAGCTGTGGAGTTGACCAGAAAATGACAACGCAGCAAACGGTAGATAAATCAAAATGGCAGTCACAAGCAGCCAACTTGAAACAAACAGGATTTGTTAGATGTGAATGGCTGACTGCAACTCACAACGGGGGAGATTCATTCGAAGTTTCTTTAATGCTTTCCAAAGAAGATTTGTCTGAGCATATGATTCTTTCAACTGATGCAGAAGGCAGTATGGACTCTGTTTCTGACATTTATCCAGCTGTTGAGTTTCATGAACGAGAAGTTGCGCAAATGTTTGGTCTTGAATTCGTCGGACTAAAGGATGCATCTCCAGCTTTTGAAATAGAACTTTCAGGTTTTCCACTGCGACGAGACTTTGCCCTTGCGACCCGAGCGGGTGCGGAGTGGCCAGGCGCAGTTGAACCGGATGAAAATGCAAAGCGTCGTCCGTCACTACCGCCAGGTGTGTTACCAGAGTGGACGTCATGAATCATTCGACAATCGCATTACATCCAGCATCATGTACTTCCTGCATGCTGTGCGTTCGGGAGTGCCCAGATTGGTGCATAACTGTGCAAGCTCATTCTGAACCAGATCCAGATGCGCCGGCCTATAGCAATTCCCGCAGACAAGCAACAAAAAATGTTTTGGATCAATTCACAATTGATTTTGGACAATGTATGTGGTGTGGCATTTGCATTGACGTTTGTCCGTTTGATGCATTGTTCTGGTCAGACTCACCAATGCCTGCTGGACAGGGCAGAGGCGAACTTATTTATGGAATTGATGCGTTGGCTGCCTCGTTACCAAGTGCAAAGCGAAGTGATGGATCAGTGGCACCACAGATTGACGAACCACCAAGTGGGAGACGAAAGAAATAACTACCGGTAGTTCGTGTATTGAACTGCGAAATCTAGATCAGATTCACTGAGCAGTTGCTGAACTGCTTGCAAATCATCTCGGCTCTTTCCAGTCACGCGAAGCTCTTCACCTTGGACTTGAGTCTTTACGTTCTTTGGACCTTCATCACGGATGATCTTGCCAATCTTTTTGGCTTGCTCTTGGCTGATTCCAGCTTTGAATTCACCATTGATTTTGTAATCCTTGCCAGAAACGCGAGGGTCCCCAGTGGTGAAGGACTTTAGGCTAACGCCACGCTTTACTAATTTTTCGCGGAATACTTCAAGTGCTGCTTTAGCCCGATCTTCGGTGCTGGAAGTGATCTCGATACCGAGTTCACCTTTCCATTCGATTGAAGTTTCAGTTCCTTTGAAATCAAACCGAGTCGCAAGCTCCTTAGCAGCTTGGCCGAGGGCATTGTCGGCTTCCTGACGATCAACTTTGCTCACAATGTCCATACTGGAATCAGCCATTTGTTACCTCACTAGAAACTGGATATTTCACCCCACTTTACTTTGCAGTAATCGAGTCAATGCCAAGAGGTCCACGACACGAAAATTTGGACTATCTGGCTATTTTGGAAAACCTATGAACGCTAACTTCACTTGCCGTAATCTTCGTATTTATAAGCGATTTGTAAATTGGAGTTTAAATGGGTGTGGCAGTAATCACCGGAGCAGGCAGCGGAATGGGCAGAGCCACCGCAGAACTGTATCTTGACCGGGATTGGCAAGTCATAGCTATTGATATCTCCGATAACCCAGGTCTGGAATCTGCAAACTTACATTGGGTTAAAGCAGATGTGCGAAATCGAGAAGCACTAGAAGCGGCCCTGGCACCAGCTGTTGCCGCAGCTGGCGGCCAGATAGATGCGGTTGCAAACATTGCTGGCGTTTTCCCACCTACAACCCTTGAAACATTTACCGAAGAGAATTTTCGCTTCATATTTGATGTGAATGTTCTGGGTGTACTTAATGTAACTGCTGCCTGTGTGCCATTTATGAAATCGGGTTCTGCAGTAGTTAACTTTGCATCAGTTGATGGTTTCACAGTTTCGCGCGGCCAACTTTTGTACGGTGCCTCAAAGTCTGCAGTCATTATGATTACAAAGTCGCTCGCACTTGAACTTGCGCCCAAAGGGATTCGGGTTAACGGAATTGCACCAGGCTGGGTTGCTACGCCAGGAAATGCTGCAACTGGTCGCATGGAAGAAGCTGCCAAATCAATCCCAATTGGTCGGGTTGCCCAACCTTCAGAGATTGCGGAGTGGGTCTGGTTGCTTTCGGACCCAACTAAGGCAGGCTTTGTTGATGGTGAAACCATTGTGATCTCGGGTGCGGATGTAATGCGATGATTTCAAAACAAACTAGATTTGTAGCAAGTTACTTGAATACGGAGACGGTGCAATGAGTAAGTACTGCGTAATTGGCGCTGGCCCAGCTGGCTTGGCATCAATGAAAACTTTGGTTGATGCTGGCCTTGAGTTTGATTGCTTTGAGCGCACTCAAGCTGTTGGTGGACACTGGAACACCGACTATGAAGCTTTGCATTTGATTACTTCAAGCAAAGTCACTGGTTATGAAGGTCACCCCATGCCAGAAGACTGGCCAATTTTCCCAAGTCGCAAACTTATGTTGCAGTACTTTGAAGATTTTGCAGATGAGTTTGATTTACGAAAGTACGTAACGTTTGGAGTTTCAGTAGATCGAGTTGAACCACTTCCAACAGATGGACCAACTGGTTCTGCTGGTTGGAATGTAACAACGAGTGATGGCAAGACAAGCACTTACGATGGCGTATTTGTAGCTAATGGACATTTGTGGGATGAAAAGCGACCAGAATTCCCGGGCAAATTCACTGGCAAAACTATTCACTCTGGAAGCTACACAAACACCAAAGATATTGACGGCACTCGAGTGTTGGTTATTGGTTCGGGTAACTCTGGCTGTGACTTAGCAGTCGATGCTGCGCAAAATCTTCTTGAGACTGACATTGTGATTCGTCGTGGTCATTTCTTCCAACCTAAAACTTTCTTTGGTGTGCCTCGCGCGGAACTTGGCTGGATGCAGGAATTTACTTTCGAAGAGCAAGACCTGATTGCCCGATTAATGATTCGGTTATCTGTTGGTACTCACGAGAACTACCCAGGTATGCCAGCACCAGATCATCGCACTCTGGCAGATGGTCCACCAGTTGTAAATCAACTACTGCTTTATTGGATTCATCATGGTCGCATTGCGGTTAAGCCAGGCATCGAACGATTTGATGGTAAGACAGTGCACTTCAGCGATGGTACTTCAAAGGAATACGACACGATTCTGTATGCAACGGGCTTCCACGCTTCGCTGCCATTTTTATCTGAAGAATATATTGAAAGACAAGAAGGCGTTCCGCTACGAGTTGGAGCTGCCATTGTTCCAATTGGCTTAGAGAAGTTTTACTTGATTGGAATGATTGGAGCCCGTGGACCACAGCCACCGATCTATTTGATCCAAGCAAAGATTGCACTTGAGATGGTTCGACTACATGAGCAAGCTGGCGGATACCGAAGCATTGCTGGTCCACTGGAAAAACTTCAAGAGAGAGAATGGCGCATTGATATCTTGCGGCCAATCTGGCTTGACCAAGTGGAACACACTAAAACTGCATTAAGCATCATGGCTGAAGTGCAAAAGGAAACCATTTCCTCATGAGTCAATGGCTAGGGCTATCTGGTCGAACTGCAGTTATAACTGGTGCCGGTGGCGGTATCGGAAAAGCTGTTGCGTTGGAATTGTCAGCAAATGG
>JBDLQS010000156.1:0-3719 GCA_039800445.1 Actinomycetota bacterium | reverse complement strand
TAGTCAATTTTGGCCACGTCAGATTGGGATTAAGTTCAAGTGGATTTCCGGCTAAATCAAATGAGCTGATCGCAATCAGGTCAGTGTCTTGCGGAGCTAGCACTGGATCAGGAAAGTCATTCACCTGCTGGCTACGCATGAGGAATTAACTACCTAAATGACTTGCCACATCTTGCGCACATTCACTTCCATACGCTCCATTAAGCCGGGAGACAAATTCTGCTTTATCAAGGAGGTATTCCTGAGTGCCAATGGTTTCAATCACATAAGTGGCCAGAAGTGATCCCACCTCAGCGCATCTTTGCGGGGATAATCCCCATCCCAACCCTGTCAGGAACCCAGCGCGAAATGCATCGCCAACTCCAGTTGGATCTTTGATGGACTTTTCCTGCGCAACTGGTACCGAAATGTCTAAACCGTTACGTGAGGTAATGCGCGCGCCTTTACTTCCCATAGTGGTAACTCGAACGCCAACATGATCCAAAACTTCATCAGTAGACCAGCCCGTGCGCTGCTCAATCAAAGTTGCTTCATATTCGTTGTTAAACAGGTACTCCGCCCCGTCAACTACATCAATTGTTTGTTGGCTATTTAGTCGAGGAAGTTGTTGGGAAGGGTCTGCCACAAACGGTATGCCCAGTTTCTTGCAGGCGACAGTGTGCTTACTCATTGCGTCTGGGTCGTCTGCGCCAATCAAAACAAGCTCAATGCCGCCAACTTTCTCGGAAATTTTCGCTAAATCAAGTT
Source organism: Actinomycetota bacterium (assembly GCA_039800445.1). GTDB lineage: Bacteria > Actinomycetota > Actinomycetes > S36-B12 > UBA5976 > UBA5976. Next base: position 2,972 of record JBDLQS010000156.1, on the reverse strand, counting down.
CCACAGATTCGCTCATGGCTCCTGGATAGAACGATGCGATCTGATTTTGCTCTTGGTCGGTAGTGCACATGAATCGTGCGGTGTGTGCAGTCTGCGAAATGTGAACGTGACTGCACTCAACCCCATGCTTTTCAAGCCAAGACTGGTATTCCGCAAAATCAGATCCAACTGCTGCTACCAAAATTGGATTCTCACCCAGCACGCCCATTCCAAAACTAATGTTTGCAGCGACACCACCACGGCGGATCTGCAAGTCATCAACCAAAAAAGACAGTGAGACATTGTGTAACTGATCTGCCATCAATGAATCGTTGAATAGGCCCGGAAAGGTCATCAAGTGGTCAGTTGCAACTGATCCAGTAATCGCTATGCGCACAATCGGAGAGCCTAACAAAAAAAACCACCCCTACCGAGGTAGGGGTGGTTTTTCGTCAAATCTATTTTGTTTGAGACCTAGCTAAATGAATCTCCACAAGCGCAGGATGATCCAGCATTTGGATTATCGATTGTGAAACCTTGCTTCTCGATGGTGTCAACGAAATCAATTACGGCGCCGCCTAGATAAGGAACACTCATGCGATCCACCACAACTCCAACACCATTGATTTCCTGTCGTACATCTCCATCAAGACTGCGGTCATCAAAGAACAGCTGGTAACGCAGACCGGAGCAACCGCCGGGCTGAACCGCAATTCGCAGGTTTAAATCATCGCGACCTTCTTGGTCAAGCAAAGTTCTAACCTTTACGGCAGCAGTTTCAGTGATTACTACGCTGCTTTCTTGTGCGGTTTCAGTTGTCATGATTCTCCTTTGTCGTCTTAGTTTCTAACTAAGACCTGCTCAACGCTCGGTGTCACCGTTGCTATCTATAGGTTACGTCACTCTTGATGAAATAGCGATATTTGCCCCTATTGCTACCTGCGCCCCCAGGTCTGGGACATCCGGGCAGAGACTTCAGACAGTACTTCAGCTGGCTTAGCCATCGACCTTTCGCGGCCAGCGAACTCACTCATTGAGTATGCCGAGTCAATACCAGCCGTTGCGCATTCCCGCTTACCCAACCGAACTTCCCCAGCCAGCGCGACACAAGGCTTGCCAAGTGCCGCAGCGTGACTTGCCACCCCTGCGATTACTTTGCCATGCAGGCTTTGATCGTCAAGACAACCTTCGCCAGTAATCACTAGGTCTGACTTGGAGATCTCGTCATCTAATTTCACAATCTCAAGTACAGTTTCGATCCCCGCTACTCGGTTAGCGCCTAGCAAAAGTAGTCCATAACCAAGTCCTCCAGCTGCGCCAGCGCCGAGTGCTACCGCTGGATCCTTGCCGTCGCTACGTCGTCCACATAGTGCTGCAAAGTTTTCCAGCGCACCCTCAAGTTCCATGACTGCAAAGTCATCAGCACCTTTTTGGGGTCCAAAAACCGCAGTAGCACCGCGAAGTCCTAGTAATGGATTATCAACATCGCTTGCAGCGATTAACTCGATACTGGAGAGTTTTTCTAAGGCGGCAGTCAAATCAACTTTGCGCAATTGCTTTAAGGCTGAGCCACCAGCATCAAGAACGCCATCAGACGTTGCGCCCAGAGCTGCGAGCATTCCAGCACCAGCGTCGTTAGTTCCACTTCCGCCCAACCCAACTGTGATTATATTTGCACCTCTCGCGATTGCTTCAACTATTAATTCACCCACACCGAACGTTGAGGTGACTCTTGGATCCCGGTTATCAGTTGCAATTAAATGCAAACCACACGCTTGAGCAGATTCAATCCAGGCTTCATTATCACGAAGCAAAAACTGAGCGGGTGTTTTCTCGCCGTGCGGTCCAGAGACGATTGCGGTGATTAGTTCGCCACCCAAGACTGCGTGAAGGCCACCAACAAAACCTGGCCCACCATCAGATAGAGGTGCGATAACAACTTCGTCTTCGGGATGCACGCTGATCCAGCCATCCCGGATTGCATTTGCTGCCTCGACCGAAGTTAACGTGCCCGTGAAACAGTCTGGGCTTACTAAAACGCGCATCCTCGTAAGTTAGCATTACGGGTATGAGCAACGATGAGACCACGGGCGAAACTGCAAACAGCGAAATAGGTAAAGGGCGACCAACGCCCAAGCGCAAGGAAGCGGAATCCGCTCGTAAGCAAGGCATAACGGTTCCAAAGGACCCAAAGGCCGCACGTCGTGCAGCTCGAGAGCGCGATCGCGAAGCGCGCGCCAAGTCACGTGCTGGCTTAATGGCTGGAGACCCTGCGTATTTCCCTCGCCGCGATGCTGGTCCAGTTAAAGCTCAGGTTCGTGACTACATCGACCGTCGTCGCACCGTAGGTGAATTCTTTGTGCCGTTCGCATTTGTAGTTTTGCTTATGGGATTAGTTAATAACCCGACCGTTCAGGCGACTGTTGTTTATGTGTGGACGAGCGTTTTGCTGCTTGTCGTCTTAGACACAATTTTGGTGGGCATCCTTTTGGGTCGCTCACTTCGGAAAGATTACCCAGCGAAATCAGATCGAAAGGGCGCCGTTTCTTACGGTGTATTGCGAGCACTGCAATTGCGTCGCTTTCGGATTCCACCACCTCGAATTAAAGCCGGTGGCGCGCCAGTAACGCCTAAAATCAAAAAGAAGTAGTGACGCAGCAACCAACTATGAAAGTGAGTTAGACATGTCTTGGACTTGGATTTACCAAAATGAAGATGGCTCACCGTCTCCTTCCCTTCCTGCTGAAGCTGTTGTCACTCCATTCCCGACGCAAGCTGATGCTGAGACATACATTGGACAGACTTGGGAAGAGTTACTTGCTGGCGGAGTTGAATCTGTCACGCTTTATGAAGATGACCGTGAAGTTTATGGTCCCATGTCTCTCAAGCCAGCTGAGTAGAGACTTTAGTTGCTTTCTCGCAAGGGCTTGCAATATCAAGTTAGCTCTGTGCTAACCTCCTGATACCGCGTTACCAGCGAAGTCCGGTGAAAT
>JBDLQS010000155.1:0-2771 GCA_039800445.1 Actinomycetota bacterium | reverse complement strand
CAAATTGCTTAATGCAACATTTAATTGTTCTTCATCTCCAAAAATTCTGCCAACATTAACATCGTCTGAAACCACTACTTCGATGCCCTTTTGTTCGGCAACTATCTTGGTTGCATCGACTGCTTCGCCAATGATTGCCGCTACATTTACTGGTACTGAATTGCGAAGCGGTGCGTCACCTTGAACTTGAGAAAGCGCAACTAAATCAGTAATCATTGCAGTTAGACGCTTGACTTCAATTTGCATACGACTCGTGAAGTGCCGCACTTGTTCAATATCAGTATCAGCTGCTTGCACCGCTTCTGCTAACAATGAGAGCGCACCTACCGGAGTCTTAAGTTCATGTGAAACGTTTGCGACAAAATCACGGCGGACATCATTGAGACGTCGCTCTTCACTTAAGTCCTGAGCAATTAGCAAACTTAGTTCATTATCAATTGGAGATATCTGAATGCGTGCTTCCCATTCACCTAATCGAGATCCATTTCTCTTGATCACAACATCACGACTTTGAGTTTTACTCAATCGATTAGCTTCGCGATTTAGCGCTCTAACTTCCATCGAAGCAATTCGATCCAGGGAAACTAGTCCCATAGCAACACAATTCGCACTTGCGGCTAATACTCGATCGGAATCATCGACTATGGCAGCTGCATCTGGCAAAACATCCAAGATTTGGCTAAGTGCAGCAACTCGATCGGATTGGAGCTGCGAAGCATCAATGACACCAGGTTTTGATCGTCCCAAGGGTTTGCGCATTAGCACTTTCCCTCCACAGATCCGTCCTGAATTCCTGTCTTCACAGTCTAAGGATAGGTAACAAGCAAGTTGGACACCTCTTGTAAAGCCCTACTTAACTCAATGTTAATTGTTTGTACTTAACCCGTTAGCCCGTCATTTGCCCAATGTTTTGCCCAGCAATACTGCTTGGTGATTCGAACCGTAATAGACTAAAAACTATGCGCGATGACTTCACAAACCAATTAGCTCAGATCGACGACGCTCTTGTAACGATGGCCGGCCTTGTTGGTAAGTCGATTTCACTTGCGACAAACGCACTACTTGAAGACGATCTGGCTGCAGCCGAGAAAGTAATTGCCGGCGACGAACTTATCAACGATCTGAACGCTCAGGTCGAGGAAATGTCTTCGCGGATTGCAGCTCTCCAAGCCCCAGTCGCGACTGACCTACGTCTAGTTATGAGTGCGATTCGGATGGCGGGTTCACTTGAGCGAATGGGTGACCTTGCCGTTCACATTGCAAAGCAGGTTCGCTTACGTTATCCAAATCCATCTATTCCAGCTGAGCTAAAAGATACTTTTGCCAAGATGGGTGCTGCTGCTAGCAAAATCGTTGATCAAACTGGTCAAGTTATTTCTTCTCGGGATACTTCCCTTGCAGACGACATGAAGAAATACGATGACACTTTAGACGACCTACACCGTGAACTATTCACAGTCGTACTTTCTGACGACTGGTCACACGGTGTAGAAGCCGCAATTGACGTAACTTTGCTTTCTCGTTTCTATGAGCGCTTCGGTGACCATGCAGTTTCTGTTGCCCGTCGAGTCATTCACATTGTGACCGGCGAACCTTACGGCAAATAGGAATTTTTCCTCCAAGTATCTAAGTACTGCCCTTTTCGCTAAGTTAGTTAAGGGTTCTCATGGCTAATACATCAACTGATCTGCATCGAATTGCGATCCTTTCTGTCCACACTTCCCCATTGCATCAACCGGGCACTGGTGATTCTGGTGGCATGAATGTCTACATTGCTGAAACAGCCAAACGAATTGCTGCTCGTGGCATCGAAGTTGAAATCTTTACCCGAGCAACTTCGTTAGTTGAGCCGGAAGTAACAGAACTAGCGCCCGGAGTTTTAGTTCGACATATTCCAGCTGGGCCATTTGAAGGTCTACGCAAAGAAGATTTGCCCGCACAATTATGCGCGGTAACTGCCGGTGTCTTGCGAGCTGAAGCAGCCAAAAATGAAGGCTTCTACGATTTAGTTCACAGTCACTATTGGCTTTCTGGACAAGTGGGTTGGATCGCACAAGAACGCTGGGGTGTTCCACTTGTGCACACCATGCACACCATGGCTCGTGTCAAAAACTTAACCTTGGCCCAAGGTGATTCACCCGAACCTGCCATCCGCGAAATTGGCGAAGAGCAAGTTGTCGCTGCAGCTGATCGTCTAGTGGCAAACACACATGCTGAAGCCAAAGAATTAATTGAGCTTTATCACGCTGATCCAAACCGAGTTCGCGTTGTGCATCCTGGTGTCGATCTTGATGTGTTTGTTCCTGGCAATCAATCAGTTGCTCGCAAAGAACTAGGCGTGGCTGAAGATGCGATCCTGCTCTTGTTTGTTGGTCGAATTCAACCCTTGAAAGCACCTGATGTATTGATTGAAGCGGCTGCCGAAATTTTGAAACGAAATCCTGAATTACGTAGTCGATTAGTTGTGGCAATTTGTGGTGGACCATCCGGCAGTGGACTTGATCGACCTGATGCCCTCGTTACGCTGGCCGGTCAGCTTGGAATTTCTGACATCGTGAAGTTTGTGCCGCCAACTAGTCGCGCGGAATTGGTTAAGTGGTTTCAAGCAGCCTCGGTTTGTGTAGTTCCGTCATACAGCGAATCTTTTGGTCTAGTTGCAATAGAAGCTCAAGCTTGTGGCACGCCGGTGGTTGCAGCTCGTGTGGGTGGCTTACCAACTGCAGTTCGGGATGGAATCAGCGGCGTATTAGTTGATGGTCATGAGGCTACGA
>JBDLQS010000154.1:0-3617 GCA_039800445.1 Actinomycetota bacterium | reverse complement strand
TCTTCAAACCCAAGGATTTTCTCGCGCCCGAATCGATGGTGTCGTCCACTCGCTAGAAGAGCCGCCAAAGTTAAAGAAGCAAGAGAAGCACACTATTGAAGTAGTAGTGGATCGCTTAGCGGTTAAGGCTGACGCTGTTAGACGTTTAACTGACAGTGTGGAAACCGCTTTACGTCTATCGAGTGGATTAGTAACACTTGAATTTGTTGACCTGCCTGAAGGAGATCCGGAGCGAGAACGGATGTTTAGCGAACATCTTGTTTGCTTGTACGACGGAAACCAATTCGAGGAACTAGAACCCAGATCATTCTCGTTCAATTCACCATTTGGTGCCTGCCCCGAGTGCACGGGACTCGGTAACAAGATGGAGGTGGACGCTGATCTAGTAATCCCTAATCCAGATCTAAGTCTGGAAGAAGGTGCAATTGATCCTTGGGCATCAGGTCACATTTTCGATTACTTCTTTAGGTTAACTAAGGCACTTTCGAATGAATTGGATTTTGCGCTCGATGTGCCATGGAAGAAGCTTCCGCAGAAGGCAAAGAATGCTCTGCTTTACGGCAATGATCATGAAGTTCAAGTTAAGTACAAGAACCGATATGGCAGACAGCGCACTTACTCAACTGGCTTTGAAGGCGTAATTCAATACATCGAACGTAAGCACCAAGAATCCGAGAGCGATTCCAGTCGGGAAAAGCTTGAAGGTTACATGCGAGAAGTACCTTGTCCAGCCTGTGCCGGAGCACGATTAAAGCCACTTTCACTTGCCGTAACACTTAATGGAAAAAGTATTGCCGAGATAGCACAGCTGCCAATCGGTGAGTGCGCAGAGTTCTTGAAGCAACTTGAGTTATCTCCGAGAGAACGGGCGATTGCCGATCGAGTTCTAAAGGAAGTTAATGAAAGATTGGCTTTCTTAATTGACGTTGGCCTTGATTACTTGTCACTCGAAAGATCTGCAGGATCTCTTGCGGGCGGTGAAGCTCAACGTATTCGACTAGCAACCCAGATCGGTAGCGGTCTAACCGGAGTACTTTATGTTTTGGATGAGCCAAGTATTGGACTACATCAACGTGACAACCATCGCCTGATTGAAACTCTGATCCGACTTCGAGATCTTGGAAACACGCTAATAGTTGTTGAACACGATGAAGACACCATTAGAACTGCGGATTGGATTGTGGACATCGGCCCAGGTGCGGGAGAGCACGGCGGCCACGTAGTGTCCAGTGGCTCATATGAACAGCTGATTGGCACCAAGGAATCAATTACCGGACAGTACTTATCCGGCAAACGCTCAATTGAAGTTCCAGCCATCAGACGCCCAGTTGACTCGTCGCGCATGTTAACGATTCATGGCGCCAAGGAACACAATCTGGCCGATGTAAAGGTTGACATTCCGCTAGGAATTTTTGCGGCCGTGACGGGGGTATCGGGTTCGGGTAAGTCAACTTTGATAAATGACATTTTGTACAACGTTTTGGCTCGCGACTTGAATGGCGCTCGCACAGTTCCGGGTCGCCACAAGAAAATTGACGGCGTAGATCAACTAGACAAAGTTGTGCACGTAGACCAAAGCCCAATTGGTAGGACGCCTCGTTCCAACCCAGCAACCTACACCGGAGTGTTCGATCACGTTCGAAAGTTGTTTGCCGAGACTCCAGAAGCAAAAATGCGGGGGTACCAACAGGGGCGCTTCTCATTCAACGTTAAGGGTGGGCGATGTGAGTCATGTTCTGGAGATGGCACGTTAAAGATCGAAATGAACTTTCTGCCCGATGTCTACGTGCCATGTGAAGTTTGCCATGGCGCTCGGTATAACCGAGAAACTCTAGAAGTCCATTACAAGAACAAATCAATCAGCGACGTTCTCAACATGCCAGTTGAAGAAGCACTTGAGTTCTTCGCAAGTATTCCAGCAATCGCCAGACATCTGAAAACCTTGGTTGATGTTGGACTCGGTTATGTTCGCCTAGGGCAGCCTGCGACAACATTGAGTGGTGGCGAAGCACAGCGCGTGAAACTGTCCTCAGAATTGCAAAAGCGCTCCACTGGCCGCACAGTTTATGTGCTGGATGAACCAACAACAGGGCTTCACTTTGAAGATGTTAGAAAGTTGTTGATAGTCCTGCACTCCTTAGTTGAAAAGGGCAACACCGTAATTGTGATTGAACACAACCTAGATGTGATCAAAACTGCTGACTGGATTATTGACATGGGGCCAGAAGGTGGTTCTGGTGGCGGCAAGGTGGTTGTAACTGGAACTCCGGAACAAGTTGCCAGCCACGCCACAAGCCACACCGCCAGATTCTTAAAGCCACTGCTAGTAAATACTCCCGCTAAGTCTGTGCCGTCGAAGAAGGCGCCTGCAAAGAAGGCTGCAGCGAAGAAACCCGCAGCTGGAAATTCCGCAACTAAGTAGCTCTCGTGCAGAATTCGGATAAGCCTTCAGACATACCGACAAGCCCCGGGGTTTATCGATGGCGTGATGGTCAAGATCGAGTGATCTATGTTGGCAAGGCCAAGAATCTTAAGAATCGAATCAATTCATATTTTGCAAATGACTTACATCCAAGAACTCAAACCATGGTTGCAACCGCGCGAAGTTTGGATTGGGTCACAGTGCGGACCGAAACTGAAGCTCTGCAACTTGAATACGCCTGGATCAAAGAGTTTGATCCAAATTTCAACGTCCGCTATCGCGACGACAAGAGTTATCCATATTTGGCGCTATCCACACAAGAACAGTTCCCGCGAGCATTTGTCTATAGGGGAGACAAGCGTAAAGGCGTAACTTACTTCGGACCTTACGTTCAAGCCTGGGCCATCCGAGATTCCTTGGATCACTTACTGCGAGTTTTTCCAGTGCGTAGCTGCACATCAGGTGTGTTCCGAAATGCAAAAGCAGCAAGAAGACCCTGCCTCCTAGCTCACATCGATAGATGTAGTGCACCTTGCGTTGGGAAGATTGACGAAACTGGGCACCACGAATTAGTAAAAAGACTTATGTCGTTTATGTCAGGCAACTCCAAAGAAATTATGGCTGACATTGCACGTCGAATGAATGAGGCATCTGCTTCACAAGATTATGAACAAGCAAGTGTGCTTCGCGACGACTTAGCTGCTCTCGAGCGAGTCTTGGAAAAGAGCGTCGTAGTTCTTCCAGATGACACTTACGCAGACATTGTTGGGTTACACCACGATGAACTGCAGTCGGCTGTCCAAGTGTTCTCCGTTCGAAGTGGGAGAATCGTGGGGCAGCGCGGCTTCATAATGGAGAACCCAGTTGATGCCACCAGCGAAACTTTGATGACTGATGCATTGATGCATGTCTACTCAGCTGCAACCAAAGAAGAGATTCCAACTGAAGTACTGGTAAGTCATGAGCCAGAAAGCGCTAGCAGCTTGGCGGAATTGTTGGGCACGATTAGAGGCGCACAAATCAGCGTTAGGGTTCCGGCTCGAGGCGACAAGAAGATGCTCATGGAAACCGTGGTGATTAATGCTGGACAAGCTTTAGGTCTTCACAAAACCAAACGTTCAACTTATTTGGTAACGCGCAGTAAGGCGTTGGCTGAAATTCAGGAAGCAATTGGATTACCGGATGCACCACTGCG
>JBDLQS010000153.1:0-3438 GCA_039800445.1 Actinomycetota bacterium | reverse complement strand
TTGACTATACCAAGGGTTACAAGTTCTCGACTTACGCAACTTGGTGGATTCGCCAGGCGATCACTCGCGCGATGGCTGATCAGGCTCGTACAATTCGTATTCCAGTTCATATGGTTGAAGTCATCAACAAGTTGGCGCGGGTCCAGCGCCAGATGCTTCAAGATCTAGGACGCGAACCAACACCTGAAGAACTAGCTCGCGAACTAGATATGACACCTGAAAAGGTTGTTGAAGTTCAAAAGTATGGTCGTGAACCAATCTCGCTGCACACCCCACTTGGTGAAGAAGGCGACAGCGAATTCGGTGACTTGATCGAAGACTCTGAAGCAATTGTTCCAGCCGATGCAGTGTCGTTCACATTGTTGCAAGAGCAGCTGGACTCAGTGCTGGATACACTCTCAGATCGCGAATCCGGTGTAGTAAAGATGCGCTTTGGACTTACCGATGGCCAGCCAAAGACTTTGGATGAAATTGGAAAGGTTTACGGCGTGACCCGTGAGCGCATCCGTCAGATTGAATCCAAGACCATGTCCAAGCTTCGCCACCCATCACGTTCACAGGTTTTGCGCGATTACTTAGATTAAGCACTTTTTGGGTCTTGTGAGAAAGACTTAACCCTACGTTGGTTTCATTTCTGCGTGTCGTTACCCTTAAGAATCTTGAATTTCAGGCAAGGTTAAGGGGTATAAGTTGTCTTCCTCTGGCGGTGTGTAATGAACTCGGCAATGCGATTTTCTTCATTAGGTCTAGCTCTGGCCTTAGTACTTAGCGCCTGCGGTGGGAGTGACTCTGGTCCCGCTGCAATCGGAGCCGACGGGTTAGAGACAGAAACCACTCCTTTTTGGTCGCTAACTGGCCTGCCGGGTCCAGATGATGCTGAGATTCAACCCATAGTTGTAGTGAAGATCGAAAACGATCCGATTGTTCGACCACAGACTGGTTTGGATAGTGCAGACATGGTTTTTGAAGAGTTAGTTGAAGGCGGAATGACTCGGTTCGCTGTGGTTTATCAATCTGCCTTACCAGATGAAGTTGGTCCAGTGCGAAGTGTTCGACACGTGGACGTCGCAATTGCAGAGCCAATTGCAGATGCATTTGTTTTCTCGGGTGGCGCCAGACGAACTATGAAATTTGTTCAGCGAAAGATTCCGACGACGATCAGTATCGTTAACGAAGGTGCACCAGGCATGTATCGCAAACCTGGAATCCCGGCTCCGCATGATTTGTACCTAAAAATGAATGAAATGCTGGATTCAATTGCGCCCAAGAACACAGCAAGCACGGGATTCTTTGTCCGCCCGGAAGTAGTGCCGCTAGCAACAGCTGCTTCACCGGCTGCCAGTGCAAGTTCCTCGGCATCGCCAAAGCCAACATCAACTGCATTAACCGGCAAGTCCGTAACAGATGTCAGTGTTGTGTTTAGTAACTTTGCCAATCCGAACTGGAAGTGGAATGCAACTGACAAGATGTGGATGCGTAGCGAGGGCACTAAGCCTTTTCTTAACAAAGATGGCACTCAGTTCGGAACCAACAACTTAGTAATCGTAGAAGTGCGCGAAATTGATGCTGGATACAAGGGTCAGACCGGTGGTTATGTGCCACGTACCGTTTTAACTGGCTCAGGCAGAGCGTGGGTACTAAGTGATGGTAAGGCCATCGAAGTTTCCTGGAACAAGCCATTCGTTGATGCCCAGATGGAGCTAACTGATGTTGATGGCAATCCATTCACTATGCCTACCGGGCGAACCTGGGTTGAGTTGCTACCAGTAGTTGCCGAAGGTCAAACCGGTTTTACTGGCAAGTACAGCTTCAATGGCACTTTGGTTGCAATCAAGGATCTACCAAAGCCGGCGGCAACGCCAGAGCCCGTTGATACCGCTACGCCTTAACTTGGTTTTTTGCAGAGCTGATAACGAAAGAAACTAAGCGTTATCCAACTGGTGAGTTTCATCTTGAACATCAACGGCGACGGCGCGAAGACGAACTTCGTGCTCTTTGAAGTGATGTCCACAGAATTGAAGGGCTGATCCACCCTCAAGGAACACGCGAACCAACGCTTGTGCAGCGCATCGGTCGCAACGATCAGCAGCAGTAAGTGGAGTACGAGTGATTGTTGAAGTCATCCTTGCACCATTTCCCTTTTAATCGTTTTTATGTGTTCTGACTATTGTGTAATCATTTCAGGAAGTTCGCTTCTTAACACGCCGAAGACTTGCAACTAGCATCTAGGTTCACTACTGGCGTATTTGAGTTGATTTATAGATACTTAAATGAAGCTTTCACAAACGCACTTACGATTGGAATTTAAGCGGCGTGGCAGTCCGGAAAAGTGCTGAAAAATGCCTATTCTTAAGGGGTTATGGCAGCCAAAAAGACCGCAGCAGTTGCGGGTGATTACAACGCATCTGATCTTTCGGTCCTAGAGGGCCTAGATGCCGTGCGTAAGCGCCCGGGTATGTACATCGGTTCCACAGACTCTCGCGGCCTGATGCACTGCCTGTGGGAGATTATCGATAACTCAGTCGATGAGGCGTTAGGCGGCCATTGCACTCGAATTGAAGTAACCCTGCACTCTGACCAGATCGCTGAAGTTCGCGATAACGGCCGAGGCATACCCGTCGATGTTGAGCCAAAGACCAAGCTAACTGGTGTCGAAGTTGTTATGACCAAACTTCATGCGGGCGGCAAATTCGGTGGTGGCTCGTACACCGCATCTGGCGGTTTGCATGGTGTTGGTGCATCCGTTGTAAATGCACTTTCGAGTCGTATGGATGTCGAAGTTGATCGCTCGGGCAACACTCACGTGATGAGCTTTAGTCGGGGCGCACCTGGGGTGTTCGTTGGCAAGGATGAAACTGGCAAGTTCACGAAACAAGGTGGCCTCAAGAAGGCAGGCAAGCCGGCTAAAAAGACCGCAACCGGAACTCGCATTAAGTTCTGGGCAGATTCGCAAATCTTTACCCCAGACGCAGCTTTTGATTTAGGCGAGATCCATGCTCGCGCTCGCCAAACTTCATTCTTAGTTCCAGGCTTAACGATTATTGTCACGGATAATCGCTTAAAGAGCCATAACACTTCTGAGTTTGTTCACGTCGGTGGCATTTCAGAATTCTGTGAATTCCTAACAACCGGCGAAGCAGTCTCGCCAGTGATTCGATTAAAGGGCTCTGGCAAGTTCACTGAAACTGTGCCAGTGCTCGATGACCAAGGACACATGACTCCGCAATCAGTTGAGCGCGAACTTGGTGTCGACATCGCCTTGCTTTGGAATAACACTTACGACACCACGTTGCAGTCTTATGTGAACATCATCTCCACACCAAAAGGTGGAACTCACGTAACTGGTTTTGATCGCGCAATCGTCAAAGTCCTTAACGAACAGCTCAAAGCTCAACGACTACTTAAGGCTGGGGAAGATGCAGTATCCAAGGAAGATGT
>JBDLQS010000152.1:0-5994 GCA_039800445.1 Actinomycetota bacterium | reverse complement strand
TATTTGCTGGAGCCACTGCAGGTGAACTTTTCTCTTTGTTTGGATTTGGACCAAGCGATTCCAGATCAATCACTAGTTACTGATCTGACGGTTAAGCCTCTAGTTTTCAGGAGAAGTGTCTCTCTATATATGCTGAATTGTTACACTTAATAAGTGATCTCAAGGAAAGTACTTATTAATTGGCTGCAGATAGTCATTGCGATTGTCCTTATTTATTCACTTTTCTTGGTATTTGCTGGAGCCACTGCAGGTGAACTTTTCTCTTTGTTTGGATTTGGCCCTAACGAATCCATCAACACTCAGGAGTTCCGAGATTACTTATTACTTCCCTACATGGTCCTCGGCGCGGTAATGACTGGTTGGTCTTTCCTGATGCTTCAAATTGTCAGAGGACCGCTGAGAGATGGCATTGCCTGGGCTAGAACTTTCATGATTCGTTCACTTGTTATGTGGTTTGTTTTGGACACAGGAATGTCGCTAGTTCTTGGTTATCCAACTCACGCAATTTTCAATATCCCGTTTGCTGTTGCACTCGGCCTACCGCTCTATTGGCTCGGCAAAACAAGTTAAAACAATCTAATTGCTGAAATTAGAAAATAAAGAAGAGTCGCCCTATAAGCCGGATACATACTGACAACTAAAGTTATTCTGCAACGTAAGAAGTATTGAGTGCGTGCCCATGTTCTTGCCCAAATATCTTTAGCAAGACTGCCTAGTTTTGCGCATACATACTACATAGCATTAATACAACATTATCTTAGGAATTTCTATAACGTCCCTGAGTGAATTTTCACATGGTAAAGTTTTTTGCATGAACCTCATTGAGGTAAAAGGGCTGAAGAAAAGCTATGGCGACGTCCATGCGGTGCGCGGGGTTGATCTTGAAATCGCGCAAGGTGAGATTTTTTCACTTCTTGGCCCAAACGGTGCGGGTAAAACAACTACAGTCGAAATTCTTGAAGGCTTTCGAACTCGTGATGCAGGCTCAGTCTCTGTTCTTGGATTTGATCCACAAACACGCGGTCGTGAATCTCGTATCTGGCGAAATCGCATTGGCATCATTTTACAAAACTCCTCGGATGCGGACGATTTGACGGTTGCAGAAATTATGAAGCACTTCAGCGGTTACTACTCAAATCCTCGAAATGTGGATGAGGTTATCTACTCCGTTGGATTAATGGAAAAAGAGAGCGCATTAATTCGTAACCTTTCAGGTGGTCAGCGTAGGCGGTTAGATGTTGCTTTGGGAATAATAGGAAGTCCGGAGTTACTCTTCCTGGATGAACCAACAACGGGGTTTGATCCCGAGGCACGTCGTGCCTTCTGGGCTCTCATCCAGCAGCTTCGCTCCAATGGAACATCAATCCTGCTAACGACTCATTACCTAGATGAGGCCGAAGCCCTTGCCGATCGCGTTGCAGTTATCAATAAGGGTGTGATTGTGGAAGTATCAACACCTGCTGATTTAGGTGGAAGAGCAACTTCGCAAGCAACGGTTCAGTGGCGCGATGGAGCCGAGACTAAGTCTGAAAAAACAGATAGCCCCACCTCAGTTGTTTCGGCTCTTTCCGCCAGATTCAATGGCGAGGTTCCCGAATTAGTCGTTACTCGCCCATCACTAGAAGATATCTACCTTGAGATGATTGGGGTCGTGGATGAATAAGATTCCCAGTGCTCTTGAATTGGGTATTCGACGCGGTGGTTTAGAGATTCGACAATTTGCTCGCCAGCGAGAATCAGTTGTCTTTACTCTGCTGTTTCCAGTTATCTTGCTGGCAATCTTTGGCTCCGTTTTCCAAAACACGATCGCACCCGGAGTTACCTTCTCGCAGTACTTTGTAGCTGGCATGATCGCATCAGGTCTTGTTAATACTGGATTTCAAACTTTGGCTATCACTATCCCAATGGAACGTGATGTTGGCGCATTGAAGCGTTTGCGTGGAACACCAATGCCAGCCTCAAGTTACTTTATTGGAAAAGTAATTCTGATCTTTGTGAGCATGGTGATTCAAATCATCTTGTTACTGGGATTTGGAGTCGCCTTCTTTGGATTAGACATGCCAACAGAGTCAAGTAAGTGGCTTACCTTTGCTTGGTTAGTTTTACTCGGCACTGCCTGCTCCACTTCACTTGGAATCGCTTTTTCAATTGTTCCCAAAAGCGGTCGTGGAGCATCAGCGGTCGTCACACCAATCGTCATTGTTTTGCAATTTATCAGTGGCGTTTTCTTTGTCTTTACTTTGCTCCCAGCATGGATGCAGCAGATAGCAGCAATTTTCCCACTGAAATGGTTAACACAAGGAATGCGTTCAGTTTTTCTTCCAGAGTCTTTTGCTGCGCAAGAGGTTGCACAATCTTGGGAGCTCCAGAAAACATTTGTTATTTTGGTGATTTGGCTAGCAATCGGTCTGTTCTTTAGTGTGCGTAAGTTTAAGTGGGATCGTTCTTAAAAGAGTAACTGCCTCGCGCCGGAATTAGTTAACGAAGCTTCGGTCTGTAAGCCGGAAACGTGCTGTGCGCGGTTTAATTCCAGTTGACAGGCCCTTCAGCGAGCACGATCGTTTCTCCATTTTCTGATCGCCAAAGCGAGAGAGAACCATTTAGACCTTTGTGTGAACTTAACACTGGCTTACTCTTTGTGAGAGCATCAAGCTCGCCCACGGGCGCATAGACAAAGCCACATATCCCGCCACATCCACACGCATCAAAAACAACTTGTGCCCCAGATTTTACAAACTGCACAGCTTCATCAGGCGAAATTTCTTTCGTCAAAAGACTGTGAGTTAGTCCGTTTCTATCAATTAGGAAACCATCGTGTATTCCTGGTGGAAGTCGACGCGGTTTAACCTTTGAAGGAGAGGACTTGGCGTCAGAAACAATTTCACGCATTGTGGCCTTGAATATTCTCTTCACGACTTTCCTTTCAAGTTTTGGGACAGCTAAAGGGCTTATTGCCTTCGAATATTTCACAAATGGATAAGAGGAGTTAGTAGACGAGTCGGTCTGTAAGCCGGATTCTGTACGCTTGCGCGCGATGATCATCCATCTGCGATTGTTGTTACCAACAACCTGTTGCAACCTACCTGCAGGCGTGTGACGGGCAGTCACCTGCTACTTGGTCTTGCTCCGAGTGGGGTTTACCTAGCTACCTATGTCGCCATAAGTACTGGTGAGCTCTTACCTCACCGTTTCACCCTTACCTATTGCTAGGCGGTTTACTTTCTGTTGCACTTTCCCGTGGGTCGCCCCAGGTGGACGTTATCCACCACTCTTGCCCTATGGAGTCCGGACTTTCCTCGAACATTGCTGCCCGCGATCATCCGACCGACTCGTCTGTTCTAAGGATAGATCGATTTCAGTCCAATGAAAACTGCAATTACTTAGGCCTTAAGGCGCAAGTTCTCTGGGTCATAGAACGGAACATCGCTGATAGTCGCTGGCGTTAAAGCTCCAGCGCAATCCACTACGAAGTTCGAGCCAGCTGGAACATCGGCTGGAATGTTGCCAAGTCCGCAAGCTCCCCCAATGGTGTGACCATACGATCCAGAAGTTACGTGACCGATGATCCTGCCATCAAGCAAGATTGATTCATCGTGAACGAATAGTGGTTCTGGATTATCAAGCTTGATAAACACTTGGCGTCGATCTGGATTTTGCTTTCCTTCAATCGCACTACGTCCGACGAAGTCACCCTTCTTTAGGTTGACTGCAAATGCCAGCGAAGCTTGATAAGGATCATCGATTGGGCCAATGTCATGACCTAAGTGACGGTAACCCTTTTCGACGCGCAAGCTATCTAGTGCGTGGTAACCGGCGCGACGTAGTCCAAGTCCTTCGCCAGCTTCGATTACTGAATCGTAAATTGAAACTGCCATGTCGTTAGTTGGATAAAGTTCGTAACCTAGTTCGCCAACGAAACTTACACGTAAGCAAAGTGCTGAACCGTTACCCACTTCAATCTCACGAGCCGTTCCCCACGGTTGGTTTTCAGTTGAGAAATCTGCCGGGCTAATGCGCGACAACAACTCTCGCGAGTTAGGTCCCATGATTCCGATAGTTGCAAGGCCTGCGCTGGCATCAAATGTGGCAGCCGCGTGACCGCGTGCTGCTCTTCGCAACATTGCCAGAGTTTTAGTTTGTGCTGCCGTTGGTGTTACAACTAGGAATCGGTCTTCGGCAAGCCTGGTGATAGTTCCATCTAGTTCGATGCCACCACCCTTGTTAAGCATGAGGGTGTAAACAACTCGGCCAATCTTCACGTCCATATTGGATGTGGTTACTGACTGAATGACTTTTAGCGCATCAGGTCCGGCAACTTCGACTTTGGTGAATGTTGAAAGATCAAAAACTGCTACTGCTTCGCGTGCTGCTTTATGTTCGGCAGCAGAATGCTCGAACCAGTTCTGGCGTTGGTAACTGTATTCGTATTCTCGCTTAGTGCCAGCGGGTGCAAACCAATTCGCACGTTCGTATCCAACTAGCTCGCCAAACACCGCGCCAGCTGCATCGACGCGATCATGCAAAGGTGAGCGACGAATGTTGCGTGCGGTGTAAGGCTGCAAGAACGGCCAGTGCATCGCATAGAGACGGCCGAGGCCTTCCTTTGTGCGCTCATGCATGTAAGGGCGGTTTGCTTGGTACTTCGAGAAGCGCTGAACATCAACAGCCGAGACATCGGTGGTTGGTGTGCCAGCAACAATCCATTCAGCTAATGCTCGGCCGGCACCTGGTGCATAAATGATGCCTTGGCTATTAAAGCCAGCTGCGATCCATAAGCCATCAACTTCAGCAGTCTCACCCAGGCAAAAACTTGCATCCGGCGTGAATGACTCTGGAGCATTCAAGAAGCGCGAGTAATTAGCAGTCTTTAGTGCCGGGATTCGATCTTCCGCAAAACCCTTTATCGCAGCGAAGTGTTCCCAATCTGGATCGAACTCACCAAAAGCAAAGTCTTTCGCCAAAGTGCGGGAATCAACTGGAATGCCGTCAGGTTCGAATGCGCCCACAACCAGTGAGCCGTTATGACCTCGTACATATAAATAGCCATCCAAGTCACGAAGCACTGGAAGCGGAACATCTGCGCCTTCGATTGGATCTGTAGTTACGTGCACATGCGCTGCTGGGTAAAGCGGAACCATTGCGCCACACTTTTCAGCTAGCTCGCGAGTCCAAAGTCCTGCAGCCAAAACTAAGTTTTCGCATTCAACGATTCCCTGATCAGTTTCTACAGCAGTGATGCGTCCGTTAACTTTCTGAACACCGATAACGGTCACACCTTCGCGAATTGTTACGCCACGAGTGTGAGCACCTTTAGCAAACGCCATCGCAGCTCGACCTGGATTAACGTGGCCATCTTCTGCGTGATGCATTCCGCCTAACAGGCCATCAGATGTGGCAAGTGGATGAAGTTTGGCAACTTGTTCTGGCGAAACTAGTTCACTGGAAATTCCATTGTGACTTGCAACCATGTGGCTATAACGCAATTCATCTAACCGACCTGGAGTTCTGGCAAGCGAGAGAGAACCATTCTGCTTGAGTGAAACATTGATTCCAGTTTCTTTTTCAATTGCGCGATATGCATCGATTCCGTAATAAGAAAGTTTGGTCATGGCGTGAGTTGCTCGGGAGCGAACTACTAAGCCTGCTGCGTGCCAACTCGTTCCTGAAGCAACGGATGCTCGCTCGATTAGAAGCACATCTTTATGACCAAGTTCAGCCAAGTGATACGCAATACTGCTGCCAACTACTCCGGCGCCAACTACTAC
Organism: Actinomycetota bacterium; assembly: GCA_039800445.1. GTDB lineage: Bacteria > Actinomycetota > Actinomycetes > S36-B12 > UBA5976 > UBA5976. The sequence goes on along the minus strand of JBDLQS010000152.1, from coordinate 229 downwards.
TGTTTGGACGCGAGCTGGAAGCGCCCGAGTTTTGGCTTGCTCATCAAACTCAGTTGCAGAGAGGTCTTTTTCCAGCAGATTATCCACGACGCAAGATTCCTTTAGATTGAAGTGCTTAGCCCAACTTTATTGGAGTTCTCCAATTGGTAGTTGCCGAACCCTGACTTGATTCTCGCCAAGATGCGAACTTCTCAGGACTTGAGAAAATAATGGAGAAGACCCCGCAATA
>JBDLQS010000151.1:0-2609 GCA_039800445.1 Actinomycetota bacterium | reverse complement strand
AAGAACATCAAGGCAACATAGAAAGTTAGGAAGGCCCTCATCTTCAGGCCAACTCGGGCCCAGAAGAACAATGTGATCGTGACTGCCATACCCGCGTGCAGCGATGGAATCGCAGCAACTTGATTTACGACGCCTTGGCCCAAGGAAATAATCTGACCTGCAATCGGCAGTCCGATAATCTCCCAACCTCTAGTTGCAATTCGAACTACGGGCTCACAAAGGCCTTCACGTGCGGCATACCAAGGTGGTGCTGCCGGAACCAAAATGTAGGTGATCAATGCAGCAAATGAAATCGTTATGACGCGACGAGCAAACTTTGCCCACAGTTCTCGGTTTTTTACATACAGGATTCCAACGATCGCCCAAGGTGCTACGAAATGCGAAACGTAAACCAGCGCAACTAAGGCTTCCCACCAAGCTATTTGATTTGGATCGTAAAGATGTTGTTGCAACCAAACGGTTGGAATCTTGTCTTCGAATAACCACCCAAACCAAGCAAGTTCGATGTTATAGATTTCCTCGACTCGAACTTTGAAACCAAAAGTGTCAGCTGCGCCACGGGAATAGTCATAGCCGTAAAGCAAGATCGCAAATGGTACCCAGTCAGCAAATACCCGAACTGATCGAGTTGTTGTTCCAATTGAAAAAGCGAGTGCGGCAGTAATGATGATCAGAAACTGGGTAGCGCGATCAAACGGAATTCCCTGCCACAACACATATCCGCCGGCAGCAACCGCCCATATCGCCACAGCAAACTTTCGTTCATTAGGCCAGTTGGACATTGGATTTAGGGTTACTTTCTTGTTGGGTTCGTATCAGCCTATTGGGCAAACTCGGATTCGCTAACTAAACCCACTCAGTCGAAACTGTGTAGCGATCAACAACTTCGCGTATCGGATCTACTCCAATTCCAGGACCCGTAGGCACATCGATGTGCCCATCGACCAGCACGAACGGCTCAGTGGTATCTACTTCGTAATAGCGAGATGAAGCTGAAGTGTCGCCTGGCAATGTGAAATTGGGAAGTGCAGCTAAGGCAAGGTTTGCAGCTCTACCAATTCCGGTTTCTAACATGCCGCCACACCAAACTGGAATTCCTGCAGCCTGAGCAATGTTATGGATCTTTACGGATTCAATGTAGCCACCAACGCGCGCTGGCTTGATGTTAATGATCTCGGTGGCGCCAAGTTCTATGGCATCGCGTGCCACACCAGCAGAAACGATTGATTCGTCCAGGCACACAGGCGTTTCAATGTACTCGGCTAGTCGAGCATGTCCGAGAATGTCTTCTTCTTCAATCGGCTGTTCAATCAGCAAAAGGTTGAATTCGTCTAATCGTTTCAATAAGTCAAAATCGTCTCGAGTGTAAGCCGTATTTGCATCAACCTGCAGAAGCAGATCTGGACCAAAAGTCTCACGAACCAGCTTTACCGGCTCGTAGTCCCAACCAGGTTCAATCTTTAGCTTGATGCGTAAATAACCTTCCGCCAGATACCCTTCAACAAACTTCATTAACTCTGGCAACGAGTCCATAATTCCAACGGAAACTCCCGCAGGCACTTTAGTTTTTACGGCGCCGAGATATTGAGCGAAAGATGTGTCAGCGGCTCGTAGTTGCGCGTCTAGCACCGCAGTTTCTAAAGCGGCTTTTGCCATGCGGTGGCCTTTGGCCCAATGTAAAGTTGGTGCAACAGCTTCCGCCGTTAACTCATTTCCTAGGTTCTTAATCTCCGGGATAAAGAATTCCTTTAGTACGCCTGCAGCACCTGCATGGTATTCACTTGAGTAGTCAGGTAATCGGTTAGCTGCACATTCCGCCCAGCCTTCGCCCACGTCGGTTATCGCGTGAACCCAGACAACTTCAAGTGCGTTCATTGCGCCTTCAGATGTGCGGAATGTGGACTTAAGTGGCACATCTAGACGGATAAGTTCTACGGCTTCAAGCTTCATTTTCTTCCTCTATTTTGGCGGGTCTACTAGTAAGTGGGTGCGATCCTGCATCCGGCTGATGGTCCATCCTTGGTCCAAGAGTGGTTGCAAAGTTTCTCGAGTTTGGCGACGCCAGACTAATGCCGCTGCAAGGTCAGTTTTTCGAAGGCTTTCGATGTCCGCTGGAAGCTCAACCAAAACAGCGCCATCAGTTGCTATGGATTCCTTCTTAGCTTCTGTGAGGTCCCAAAATGCAAAGAGCCGATCAGATTCATCACCTGAATTAATCGAATCGGTCATGGTTCCATAAAAATTAGGCAAGTACTCGACAGCAGTGGCACCAAGTTTGTCGAAGTTCAAGACACAATTTCTGCGCACAAGTGGATCAAAGGACCAAGTTATTCCACTTAATCCTTGTGACTTAGCCCAATCAAATTGGTGAAGCTTCAGTGCATAACCTGCTCCTGGTTGAAATGAACCAGTCACATGTGAATGCAAAATTTGTTTATCTTGAAATACGCCACGGAAGCCAAACGAAGCGGCAACCATTTGATCCCCATCATATGCGGCGGCGCAATAGGCTCCGACATGCAAAACTGCCAACCCTAAATCGAATGGCACAACCTCAGGCCCACCAGCCCAAACCTGACAGAAAAGATCACTAACTGCCTCCATTTCAG
>JBDLQS010000150.1:0-4688 GCA_039800445.1 Actinomycetota bacterium | reverse complement strand
CAAATCAATCGACTAGTTGCTGCTGGAATTCACGGCGTGGTTCCAACAGGCACAACTGGTGAGTTCATGACGCTGACTCCCCAGGAATACCGTCGAGTCTTTGAAGTCGTAAATGAAGCTGTTGCCGGTCGTTGTCATGTATTTGCTGGTGTTGGTTCTACTTCGACTGCAGAAGCAATTTCACTGGCTAAGCATGCCGAGAAGTCCGGCTCTACTGGTGTCATGCTGTTACCGCCGTTTTATGCAGCGCCTAACTTTGCAGAGCTCCAAGTATTTATGCGCTCGGTAGCTGAATCAATTTCTATTCCAGTCATGTACTACAACATCCCAAGTTCAACTGGCGTAACACTTAACGCCGAACAAATCGCACAGCTTGGTGAAATCCCTGGCGTGAATTACCTAAAGGACACTTCTGGCGATGCCGTGACAATGGCTGACCTATTGGCTAATCGCTCAGACAAGATCAAAGCTTTCAACGGTTGGGACACTTTGACTTTCTTTGGGCTAGCCAGCGGCGCTGAAGCCTCAGTCTGGGGAACAGCAACCGTCATTCCAGAACTAGCCGTGGCTCTATACAACGCTCTTGCAGTCGATAATGATCTGAATGCTGGCCGAGAACTTTGGAAAAAGATCTGGCCGATTTGTGACTTCTTGGAGTCAGTTAACTACTACGCAGGTATCAAAGCAGGATGTGAACTAATTGGCGCAAGCGTTGGACCGGTTCGCCCACCTGGACTGCCACTATCTGCCGAGCAAAAAACTCAATTCGCCAAACTACTTAACGCGGCTGGAGTAAAGACGGTTTAACTATGGCTGAAAAAATAATAATTGAAACAATTGATGCTCACGCTGAAGGCGAAGGTGGTCGCGTAATCACCAACATGGCTCACTTGGTTAAAGGTGAAACCATGAAAGAGCGCTTTGATTACTGCGAAGCAAATTTGGATTGGTTCCGACACGCAATCTTGCATGAACCACGTGGCTATCCAGCATTATGTGCTGTGTTTATTCTGCCCGCAGTAAATGAAGGTTCTGATTTTGGAATCATCGTTCTGGAGCAAGGTGGATTTACTGCCATGTCAGGCAGTAACACTATGTGCGCAGTCACCGCTGCACTAGAAAAAGGCATCGTAAAGATGCAAGAACCAGAGACCACCGTAACTATCGATACAGCCGTTGGAACTATCTCAGTTCTGGCGCGTTGCAAAGCTGGAAAGGTTCTCGATGTTGCGATTCGCAACGTTCCAGCATTTACGGTCTATATCGACAAAGTTGTTGACGTGCCAGAGTACGGTCCAATTCCAATTGACTTAGTTTTTGGTGGACAATTCTTTGCCCAAACCAACATTGCCAATGTTGGACTTGAAATCAAGCCAGAGAATGCCAAAGCAATCACCCGTGCGGGTGCAGCAATCAAGTATGCAGTTAACAAACAGCTTCAGTTTGAGCATCCTGAGAATCCAAGCATCAACAAAGTTGGAATCGTCATCCTGCACAATGGCGATCGCGAGCCAGGTAAGCAAGCTCGCAACTCTGCAGTCCTTACTGGCGACAACTTGACGGAGAATCCAGATACTTGGACTGGAATGCTCGATCGCTCTCCTTGCGGCACGGGTACCTCAGCTCGCATGTCAGGTCTATACACCCGCGGACAACTTGCCATCGGTGAAGAGTTCTCGCACATGAGCTTCTTGGGAACCAAGTTCTTTGGCCAAGTTAGTGATCCAACCAAAGTTGGTGAGTACGACGCAGTTGTACCAACTATTCGTGGCAGTGCTTGGGTAACGGGCGTGGCAACCTGGGAAATCGATCCAACTGATCCATTCCAGACTGGCTACACATTAGGCGACATCTGGTAATTGATTTTGTGGTCGATTCGCAACGTGACCGCATTTGCCTAAAGCAAAGGGACCGTATCACTTGGATACGGTCCCTTTGTTATCTCATAACTGATTTATCAGCCTGAACCCTCAACAGCATATTTTTCTTCTGGAGATAGCACCAGACGATGGCGACCCCAAATTGCAAATATTGCCAGCACGATCACATAAACGATGATGATCGCAACGATGGCAGGCCTGAATGTTGGGTTGAGTAAGAAGCCAATGAATGACACGAAGGCAATAACTCCAGCCACTACCGCGCCTCTTAAGCCCCATGGTGACTTATATGGCCGATTCAAGTTTGGGAACTTTCGACGCAAGATTACAAATGAAATCATCTGCATTAAGTACGCCAACATAGCTCCCCAAACTGCAATGTTCAACACGATTGCTCCCGCTGGTGAGCCAGATCCACCAGTTGCATCAATAACAACTAGTGAGATGTAACCAATCACAGCGCCAATCAAAAGTGCTGCCCAAGGAGCCTGTCGCTTACCAGTAACCGAAAGCGCTCTTGGGTAATAACCTGCACGAGATAGTGAGTACATGTTTCGGCCATAAGCAAACATGATTCCTTGCAATGAAGCAAGCAAACCAATCAAGGCAAATAATCCAAGAACTGCTGCCCACGTATCTCCAACAATCACACGGAACGCATCGAGTAGCGGTTCTCCAGCTTCACCAGTTGCTTGTGCACCCAGAATTGCAGTGTTCAAGAACAAAACCAATAGACCGGTTGCAATCAGGGTTCCGCGTGCCCAAATTCCAGCTTTAGGAATATCTTTTGCTGGATCATGTGCCTCTTCAGCAGCTAGCGGAAGTGCCTCAATACCAAGGAATAGCCAAACTCCAAACGGTATTGCAAAGAGAATGCCCATGACGCCAAATGGAAGGAATGTACTTGATGTAGCACCGCCATCAGATGGAATGTTCCACAATGAATCCCAGTTAAGAAGTCCCGAAGTTAAGGTCATCACAGCAAACACAACCAAAATTCCGATTGACATTACCGCAACCACGACTGAAAACTTAAATGAAATCTCTGAGCCTGCTGAGTTCAGCGCCACAAAGATTGCATAAAGCACGATCCACCAAATCCAGGCAGCCATTTCAAAACCAAGAAGTTCTGAAACAATTCCTGAAGCGTATCCAGCACTGAAGTAAACAATTACTGCTGTAGTAGCTACATACTCAATGGTCTCGGCAAGTCCAGTAACGAAACCACCCCACGGTCCCATTGCCTTTCTTGCAAAAGAGTAGGCGCCACCAGTGTGTGGCATTGCGGCTGACATTTCTCCAATAGAAAACATCAAACCGTAATACATGATGATTAGGATTCCAAACGCAATCAGCATGCCGCCGAATCCACCAGCACCAATACCAAAGTTCCAGCCAGAGAAATCGCCAGAAATTACTGCTGCCACTGCTAGGCCCCAAAGCGACCAACGACCAGCAGTTCGCTTTAGTTGTCTTTTTTCGTAATAGTCAGGCGCCTGGGAGTTATACGTAACTCCCGACACCTTTATGTTTTCTGTTGCCATGCTTTACTGTCCTTTTCGCTAAGGCGGCCACAACCCTAATTTGGTTAGGTCGTCGGGAAGTTAAGGCTGATCTTAGAAGTAATTGGCACTCACCCGCCCTAGTTTTTACCTTTTGTTTAAGTGAATTAATCCCCAGAAACATGACGTTTTTAAGGTTTCCCTGTAAATGAACAAAGAATGCATTCCAGAAGCGATCGATCAAAAACAAAAGACACCCGAAGGTGTCTCATGTTTTGTTGGTGGAGCTGAGGGGGCAATCTCGGGCGTAGCTTCCGAGTTGCTATAGATGAGCCGAATCCGTAGGGCTCATAAACGAATAAAGACCGCCATAAAGGCGGTCGTTATTCGTTTGGTGGAGCTGAGGGGAACCGTCACTTCGTTCCTCCCGAATCCGCGGGGCTTACTTAACAAAAGAAAAGACACCCGAAGGTGTCTTTTCTTTTGTTGGTGGAGCTGAGGGGATTCGAACCCCTGACCCCTTGCATGCCATGCAAGTGCGCTACCAGCTGCGCCACAGCCCCGAACCTTGTCAATGTTAGTGGACGTTACTTATCATCACCAATTGCAGGCTCAGGTAACGATCCTGCGTTGTATTCCTGCAGTCGCCATTTCAAGCCCGGCAACTTTGGCATGTTTTCATCAAGTTCGGAAAGCACAGACCACTGTGCGTTAGCCAGCACGCCGAGAATGGTCCACTGCTCTGGCGCTAATCCTAAAAGCCGACCAAGCGCAGATCGCAAAGCGCCACCATGTGAGGCCACTACCAAGGTCCCACCAGCAGGGATAGCAACGAGCGCATGTTCTATCGCTTCAACTACTCGCTCAGATACTTCCCAGCGCGTTTCCCCACCACCAGGCCTGATCTCTGAGTCGCCACCCCAAGCTGCGTAGTCTTCTGGGTACTTTGCCATGATCTCGTCACGAGTCATACCTTGCCATTCGCCAGCAAAAGTTTCCCGCAAGCGTTCATCGACAGTCATTTCTATCCCAGCAAGATCAGCTAAGGTCCGACCAGTTTCAAGTGCTCTTGATAAATCGCTGGCAATCACATGAGTTGGCTTCATAGCAAGCAAAGTTTGCGCAGCGTGCCGAGCTTGTTCAACGCCTACATCATTTAGCGGGATGTCGATTTGTCCCTGATGACGGTTCTCGGCATTCCAAACGGTTTGACCGTGGCGCCATAAAACTAAGCGACGTGAACTCATACCAAGTCCACTGGAATGTGTGGGCAATCGCTCCACAATCGTTCTGGGTCGTAAAGGCT
>JBDLQS010000149.1:0-4185 GCA_039800445.1 Actinomycetota bacterium | reverse complement strand
ATGCACTGCGCGTGGTTTCAGAAGGAATCAATCGAGTGTGCGCTAAGGGTGAGACTGGAGTTCTACTAATCACTCACTTCACTCGAATCTTGAAGTACGTAAAGCCTGACTTCGTTCACGTTTTCTACGATGGTCGGATTGTTCGTGAAGGTGGACCTGAACTTGCAGACGATATCGAAGCTAACGGCTACGCCCAATACGTAACTGCTTAACTTATGTCCAAACTAGACGTTGCTGCGATCAAGGCGGACTTTCCGATATTTAAACGGACAGTTCGCAACGATCAGCGTTTGGTGTACCTAGATAGCGGCGCAACATCACAGAAGCCATTTCAGGTACTCGATGCGGAACGCAACTTCTACGAGAATCACAACGCTGCAGTACATCGTGGAGCTCATTTACTTGCAGAAGAAGCAACAGATGCCTACGAACACGCACGAGCAAACATCGCTAACTTCATCGGCGCGCAACCGGAAGACCTGGTGTTCACAAAGAACGCAACTGAAGCAATCAATTTAGTCTCGTACTCATTCCTAAATGCGACCTTGAAGTCTATTCGGGGCGCTAGTCTGCCAAATGGTGCGGAACGATTTGTGCTTGCCGAAGGCGATGAAATCCTGGTATCGGAAATGGAGCATCACGCTAACTTAGTTCCATGGCAAGAGCTGTGTGAGAAAACTGGTGCAACCCTGCGATGGATTGGTTTAACGGATGAAGGTCGCTTAGATCTAAGTGACCAAAGTTTGTTTAACGATCGCACCAAGATTGTTGCGGTGTCTCACCAATCGAATCTGCTTGGAACCGTTAATGATGTGCCTGCGATTGTAAAACTTGCCAAAGATGTTGGGGCATTGGTGTTCTTGGACGCTTGCCAGAGTGTGCCACACATGCCAGTTGATGTAGTTGCCCTCGGCGTCGATCTCATCGCTTGGAGTGGCCACAAGATGCTCGGCCCGCTTGGGATTGGGTGCTTGTGGGGTAAATCTGAAGTTCTCTCAGCAATGCCACCATTCATTTCAGGTGGTTCGATGATAGAGACCGTATCGATGGAGCGAACAACCTTTGCCGCACCACCAAAGCGTTTTGAGGCTGGCGTTCCAATGGCGGCTCAAGCAGTTGGCATGTCAGCTGGCGTTGACTATCTAAACGCTCTAGGCATGGATCGAGTGGCCGAACACGAGCACATGCTGACCGAAGCGGCCTTAGCAGGACTCGCTGAAATTTCTGGATTACGAGTAATTGGATCTGAAAGTTCACTGAATCGCGGTTCGGCAGTGTCATTCGTGCTCGAAGGTTTGCACCCGCATGACGTTGGACAAGTTATGGACGAAAGCGGAATTGCAGTTCGGGTAGGACAGCATTGCGCTAAACCTGCCTGTATCCGATTTGGTGTACAAGCCACAACACGTGCAACCTTTTACATCTATAACGATCTTGATGACGTAGATGCACTAGTCGCTGGTATCCACTCGGCAAAGAAATTCTTCGGGGTTTAATCATGAAACTTGAAAACATGTACCAAGAGATCATATTGGATCACTACAAGCATCCGCATGGCAAAGGGCTAGCAGAGCAATTTGATGCAGAAGTTCATCACGTCAATCCCACTTGTGGTGATGAGATCACACTACGAGTAAGTCGGGGAGCAGATGGCAAGATTGTTGTTTCCTACGACAACATGGGTTGTTCAATTAGCCAAGCCTCAGCGTCAATTATGTTTGATCAAATTAACAATCATGATTTTGCTTCAGGCGAAGCTGCAGTTCAACACTTAGTAGAAATGTTGCAACGCACCGTTGAGGCTGACGAGGATATTTTGGGTGACGGTATTGCGTTAGCTGGCGTAGCTCAGTATCCCGCGCGAGTTAAGTGTGCACTTTTGGCTTGGATGGCATGGAAAGATGCCGCAATTCAGGCCGGAGCTGAAGGTCAGCCCAAAGCAGATATTTCTAGAGAATCTAATAAGGAGCAAAACTGATGACTGTTCTACAAGAAGATGATGTATTTGAGTTAATGAAAGATGTCGTTGATCCAGAACTTGGTATCAACGTGGTTGACCTTGGTTTGGTTTACGCGGTAACCGTCGATGAAGGAAACATTGCAACCATCGACATGACCTTAACTTCTGCGGCATGCCCACTCACAGATGTGATCGAGGATCAGACGCGAGCTGCACTCGACGGACACGTGTCAGACTTCAAGTTGAACTGGGTTTGGATGCCACCATGGGGTCCAGACAAGATCACCGATGAGGGTCGCGAAATGCTACGTGCTCTCGGTTTCAATCTCTAACAACTCGCGGTAACATTGAGGTTGCGAGGTTTCGCACTTCTATAGATTGGCCAGTTTTCACCGTGATTCAAGCAACAGATATTGAATTGCGGGCGGGTGCCGAATTGCTTTTGTCCGGGGCCACATTTCGAGTCGATAGTGGTGACCGAGTCGGGCTTGTAGGTCGAAATGGTGCAGGTAAAACCACCTTAACCAAGGTACTTGCTGGCCAAGTCCAGCCCGCAAAGGGTGTTATTGCAACTTCAGCATCAGTTGGGTATTTGCCACAGGACCCTCGGACTGGCGATCTAGATGTATTGGCTATGGATCGGATTTTGAGTGCACGGGGCCTAGATGCACTGATTAAACGTATGCGTCAGTGTGAATTAGACATGGGATCAGAAGATGAAAAGATCCGAGATAAGGCAATGCGTAAGTACGCCAGCACTGAAGAGTCGTTTCAGGCAGCTGGAGGTTACGCTGCCGAAAGTGAAGCAGCATCACTTGCAGCTAGCGTTGGGTTGAGCGTTGATACTTTGGCTCAAACTTTAGGAACTTTATCCGGTGGTCAACGTCGCAGAATTGAGTTGGCAAGGATTCTTTTCAGTGGCTCAGAGACCTTGCTATTGGACGAACCAACAAACCACTTAGATGCCGATTCGATTGTTTGGCTCCGTGGCTTTCTGGCAAATCACCAAGGGGGATTAGTCGTCATTAGTCACGATGTCGAGCTTTTGGAAGCAACGGTTAATCGAGTGTTTTATCTAGATGCGAATCGTCAGACGTTAGATCTGTATAACGTAGGTTGGAAAGAATATTTGAATTCGCGTGAAACCGATGAGCGTCGACGTAAGCGGGAGCGCGCCAATACCGAAAAGCAAGCACAGGTCTTGCAAGCTCAAGCCGATCGAATGCGCGCAAAGGCATCGAAAGCTAAAGCTGCCCAAAGCATGCTTAAGCGGGCAGACAAATTGATGAGCGGGTTGGAAAACGTACGACAGGCAGATCGGGTTGCCAAATTGCGTTTCCCGACGCCAGCTCCATGTGGCAAGACCCCACTTATGGCAACCGGATTAAGTCGAGTTTATGGCTCGCAAGAAATTTTTACAGATGTGGACTTAGCAATTGATCGGGGCAGCAAAGTTGTAGTACTTGGTTTGAATGGTGCTGGCAAAACCACGTTGCTTAGAATTTTGGCTGGAGTAGACACACCCGACACTGGAGAGATTCAACCAGGTCATGGCCTCAAGGTCGGTTACTACGCGCAGGAACACGAGACACTGGACCCTGAACGATCAGTACTAGAAAACATGGTTACCGCAGCTGGCGACATGAATGATGCGCAAGTTAGAAATGTGCTTGGCTCATTCTTGTTCTCGGGTGATGCAGTCGCAAAGCCAGCTGGCGTCCTATCAGGTGGCGAAAAGACACGATTGAGTTTGGCTATGCTCGTGGTTTCCTCAGCTAATGTTCTGCTCTTAGATGAACCAACCAATAACCTTGACCCCGCTAGCCGCGCTGAAATTCTCGATGCACTCCATAATTACGAAGGTTCAGTGGTCTTGGTCACCCACGATGAGGGTGCGGTTACTGCACTTCAACCTGAGCGAGTACTGCTTTTGCCTGATGGCGTTGAGGATCTCTGGAATGAAGATTACCTAGATCTAATCTCGTTGGCCTGATGCAATGTTGGTAAAGCCCAAAGCTTTTCGCTGCAACGGATAAACTCATAGCGATCAAAGAAACTAGGCGAATACATGAGCTTGCATGGCGGAAATCCTTGGGCGGCATATCAAGGATTCACAAAGGATAAGTCAGTCAAGAAAACGACATTGGCTGACGGAACTGTTAAGCGAGTTCTGACCTATGCCACGGAGTTTCGCGGTTACATAGCGGCTTACCTCTCACTCCTTG
>JBDLQS010000148.1:0-3269 GCA_039800445.1 Actinomycetota bacterium | reverse complement strand
AGACTCTGGCTGCGCTAGAAGATCTTTTGGATAGCTTTGCTGGCACTTTGCTTGTGGTTTCTCACGATAGATACTTCCTAGAGCGGGTTTGCGACACATTCGTTGGCGTGATGGGTGATGGCTCACTTCGAAACCTTCCAGGCGGCTTAGAAGAGTACTTAAAGTTACGAAAAGCTCAGCCAGATGAACCAACAGCTTTTTCGCAAGATGTATCAGGGCCCAAAGCAGAGTTAACTGCAACCCAAAAGCGTGATTTGCAAAAGGACCTACAACGAATTGAACGCTCCATTGCAAAGCTGGATGTATCTATAAAGGGGATCCTAGGAGAAATGGAAACTCATTCTTCTAACTTCGAAAAGGTAGCGACTTTGAATGACGATTTACAACCCTTGATGGTTGAAAAAGAAGAATTAGAAAATCGCTGGGTATTACTCAGCGAAAATCTTGATTAAGCAGGAGTCTTTTCGGCAGTCTGTCGCATTACTAAAACAACACCAAGCCCAGCTAGTGCCATCCCAATCAATCCAACGAGTCCTATCACTTCATCAAATAGGAAGTAAGCCTGGATTGCTGCAACCGGTGGGACCAAGTAGTAAAGGCTAGAAACCTTGCTGGCGCTTCCAGTGCGCAGCATTCCGTAGAGCAAAACAATTGATGCAATCGACAACATGAACACAATCCAAGCAAGGCCAAAGAAGAACTCTGGCACCCATTGAATGATTTGTTCTTCAGTTGAAAAAGACAGGATCGCAAAGGCAATCGCGCTGATTGCATACTGCGCTCCAGTGCCGCTTAGGAAAGGAATTTCGCCACCCATCTTCTTTTGCACCAAGTAGCCACCACTGGTTCCAAGCAATGCAATTACACAAACGATAATTCCAGCAGTGGAAGCGGTTGTGGTGTAGTCACCTTGAAAAACTTTTGGAAGCAAAAGCATCGCGATGCCAGCAACACCTAAACCTAGGCCTACTACTTGAACCCAGCGCAACCGCTCGCCTAGTAACGGCACGGCAAGCAGTGAAACTAAAACTGGTTGGATACTTATGATTACTGCGCTGATGCCCGCTGATACCCCAAGGCTCACTGCATAGAAAACGCCACCGATGTAGATGACATGCAAAAGCATGCCAACTGCAAACGATGCTTTGAACTGTTCACGATTTAGTTTCAAGGGCTGCTTAAATGCATACGCAATCGCAAACAGTATTAGCGCCGCTAAGAAGTATCTAATGGTTAGAAATGTGAATGGCTCGGCATAAGGAACTATGTACTTAGCACCAATAAAACCCGTACTCCACAGGAACACGAATAATGCAGGCGCATAGCGCTCAAGTTGTTTTGGCACTTAATCAGTGCCAGAGTCAAAAGCTGCTCGGTTTAATCCCGCATCTGAATCGTCGTTTGAACTGGCTGATGTAATCGCATTGGATTGACCAGCCTTCATGTCGCCCACTAAGCCAAAAGTATTTGAATCAATCTGGCCTTGGGCCTGGTAGAGCTCAAGCTTTGCGCGAGTATCGGCGATGTCAAGATTTCGCATAGTCAGTTGACCAATTCGGTCGGTCGGACCAAACGCCGCGTTCTCAGTGCGCTCCATTGAGAGTTTTTCTGGGTGGTAACTCAGTGCCGGCCCGCAGGTATTAATGATTGAGTAATCATCCCCGCGACGTAGGCGAATTGTTACTTCACCAGTAACAGCGGAAGCTACCCAGCGCTGCAGTGATTCACGAAGCATGAGTGCCTGTGGATCAAACCAGCGACCTTCGTAAAGCAATCGACCTAGTCGGCGGCCTTCAGCATGGTAGTTAGCAATGGTGTCTTCGTTATGAATCGCGCTTAGCAAGCGTTCATAAGCGATAAAGAAAAGTGCCATGCCCGGTGCTTCATAGATTCCGCGACTCTTAGCTTCAATAATCCGGTTTTCAATTTGGTCAGTCATGCCGAGACCATGTCGACCACCAATTAAATTAGCTTCTTTCATCAATTCAACAACATCAGTGAATTCTTTACCGTTGATTGCTACTGGAATTCCTTGGTTGTAAGTAATGGTTACATCTTCGGAGGCAATCTTTACTGAATCGTCCCAGAACCGAACACCCATGATTGGCTCAACAATTTCCATTGATGCATCAAGGTTTTCTAGAGTCTTAGCCTCGTGGGTGGCACCAAGAATATTGGCATCCGTGGAATATGCTTTTTCCGTGCTGTCACGATATGGCAAGTTGTTGGCTACTAACCACTCAGACATTTCTTTGCGGCCACCAAGTTCGCGAACGAAGTCAGCATCTAACCAAGGCTTGTAAACTCGAAGGTTTGGATTTGCTAGCAGTCCGTAGCGATAGAACCGCTCGATGTCGTTGCCTTTGTAAGTTGAACCATCGCCCCAGATGTCGACATTGTCTTTGAGCATCGCGCGAACCAAAAGCGTGCCGGTAACTGCCCGACCGAGCGGTGTGGTGTTGAAGTATGGCTTTCCGCCAGTGCGAATATGAAAAGCACCGCAAGCGATGGCAGCTAAGCCTTCGTTAACTAAGGCTGCTTTGCAATCAACAAGTCGGGAAATTTCCGCGCCATATTCACCGGCGCGCGCTGGTACTGAGTCAATGTCTGGCTCATCATACTGACCTAGGTCAGCAGTGTAGGTGCAAGGAATGGCGCCTTTGCTGCGCATCCAAGCCACAGCCACGGAAGTATCGAGGCCACCAGAGAAGGCAATTCCGACTTTTTCGCCGATTGGCAGTGAGGCAAGGACTTTAGACATGTGGAAAGTCTATTGGAGTAACGGGTCTTAATTTCCCTTAGCAGGTGTGGTTCTGCGCATACGTTGATAGAACTTTCCAGGCTGGCTCGTGCTTGGCTGTGGGTCGCCAATGTTCTCGAAGCCAATTAGCTCATAAGCCTTAATCGCTGAATAGTTATCCACCCAAACGCCCAAGCCCTGTTCACTCCAAGGCTTAACATCAACTTGCGAATCCACATACTCAATCAAAGCCCGCATCACACCTTTGCCGCGTGCCTCAGGACGCACCCAGCAACCCCTGATCCAGCAGCTTGCGGCAAAATCTTCATCAACCTGGTCAACGAACATAATTCCGATATCGCCTGATTCGTCACTTGCTAACACAAAATCGGATTTGCTTAGCCGGGCTCGCCAGAATCTCTCTGGCCGAATGGATTCAGATTCATGCTTGGCACCAAATGCTTCCGGATTTGCCTGCAATGACGCCAAGCGAATTTCCCGAACTCGCTCCCAGTCATCTGGACCAAAA
>JBDLQS010000147.1:0-4728 GCA_039800445.1 Actinomycetota bacterium | reverse complement strand
TCGATAACTACGACAGTTTTGTTTACAACATTGTTCAGTACCTAGCTCAGCTTGGTGCCAAAGTTGATGTGAAACGTAATGACGAAGTTACCGTCGAGCAAGCTCGAGAATATGACGGAGTGTTACTGTCACCAGGTCCAGGAACTCCAACAGATGCTGGCGTATGCATCGACATCGTTAAAGAACTCGGTGGACAAGTTCCAATCTTTGGTGTTTGCCTTGGTCATCAGGCAATCGCAGAAGCATACGGCGCCACCGTATCCCGCGCGCCAGAACTACTTCATGGAAAAACTTCTCAGGTGTTTCATCACAATCAAGGTGTGCTTGTAGATCTGCCTTCACCATTTACTGCGACGCGTTACCACTCACTTGCCGTAGAGCGTAATACGGTTCCTGCTGAGCTAGAGATAACAAGTGAAACTGAAGACGGTGTCATCATGTCGCTTCGACATAAAGATTTTGATATCGAAGGTGTGCAATTTCATCCAGAATCGGTATTAACTGAAGGTGGACACAAAATGTTAGCCGAGTGGTTAGTTAGATGTGGTGACCTTGATGCTCGTAACTTAGCGCAAGGTTTACAACCAGTAATTCCAAACTAGTTATTGTTGTTCGATTGAACCTTGCCAAGCTGGAATTGTTGTTTGATTCAAGATTGAAACATCCCAACCAAGATTAAATCGTTCAACGTATTCACGATAAAGCGAAACACCTGGCTCATCATTTAATGCTTGTTGCAATTCTGAAGTATTTCCAACTGCAGTGATCACAAACGGTGGTGAGTAAACTCGGCCTTGCAACAAGAGTGTGTTACCTACACAGCGAATTGCTGAAGTGCTAATAATTCGCTGATCCATAACTTGTACTGCCGTGGCGCCACCTCGCCACATTGCATTAACAACACTTTGAACATCTTGTTGGTGCACAACTAAATCGTCAGGTACTACTCCGCTTGGCAAGGGAGTTCCAGATTCGCGCGGCGCATCATCTAAGGAGATTCGAAGTGCTGAACCTGAAACTGGAGTTAGACCGGTTGCTTGTTCAAGTTGGCTAATCTGAGCGCTTAAGGCTGGATCAACTCGAGTAATCGATAAATCATTTACTTCAGTTGCCAAAGTATCTACTTCAGATTGCAGGACTCCGACTTTGTCTGCCCGATCCAAAACTAAGCTGCGGAGATCTTCTAATCCACCAGTTCGCAGATTGGTGCCATCCGCGGTAATTCCACTGGCCACAAATAGGAAGCCAGCAAGGGCTGCGGCGGCTGTAACCAAAATGGTTTTGGCACGCCTAGAAGGACTTCTCATTTACTTATCCACAGGGTTATCCACCGCTGGGGAGGAATTACACCCATGTCATTTACTTCCAGCGAGTGGCAAACGCGAAGCCAACACCAATAAAGGCAAAGCCAATAAGTACGTTGGTTAGGTTGCCCAAATCGGACATAACTGGAACCTGGCTACCAATTAGATAAAACACCACTATCCACAGCAGTCCCAAGATGAACATTGTCACCATGGCAGGTGCTAGCCAAACCGGATTACCCACCTTGAATGACTCAGGCGCCTTGGTCGGAGGTGGTGTGTAGGCGGGTTCTTTTGATTTACGAGACTTTGACTTAGGCATGCTTAAACCTTACCTGTAATTTTCTTGGCCACTGCAAGTTTCCAGAGTCC
The DNA here is from genome assembly GCA_039800445.1 of Actinomycetota bacterium. Taxonomy (GTDB): domain Bacteria; phylum Actinomycetota; class Actinomycetes; order S36-B12; family UBA5976; genus UBA5976. The sequence goes on along the minus strand of JBDLQS010000147.1, from coordinate 3,052 downwards.
TAAAACTTACAGCCCAATTAAGGCAGAAACTTGAGCGTTTCTGGTCACAGTGGCTACCACCAAAAAGACAAAAATTCCGGCCAATCCAGCTCTGTGGATTCGATCCCGATTTAGTCGATTGCCCTTGGTGTAGATGAAAGCGATTGCTGCACCAGTAATTGCACCACCGAAATGTGCCCGCCAATCTATTCCAGATTGCAGGAAGCCGATTATGACGTTTAGTCCCAGCAGCACAACTAACTGGGAGACATCAGTGCGCATTTCCCGCCCGATCACAATCGTTGCGGTGATCAAGCCAAAGATTGCCCCACTCGCGCCAACTGAAACAGTGCGCAAATCTGAGAACCAGTAAGACGCTACTGATCCACCCAGTGCCGACAAAATGTACAACGCAGCAAAACGCACGTGTCCCAACGAGCGCTCAAGTTGTGGACCTAACCAATACAGCGCATACATGTTAAACAACAGATGCAGAATGCTGCCGTGTAGCAAAGTCGAAGTTAGTAAGCGCCACCACTCACCTTGTGCGATGGCTGCTGGAATCATTCCAAAGGCGAGAGCGAAGCTACCCAACAACAAGGACAGTACAAATATGCTGATGCAAGTAATTAGAATCGCTCGCGTAACTTTTGGAACTGTATTGAACGAACCACCAAATCTAGTTTTTGGTAACGCAACCTGTGCATTTGCAACACACTCTGGGCACTGGAAACCTACTGGTGCGTTAATCATGCAGTCGGGGCAAATCGTGCGGTCACAACGACTGCACGACACATATGCCTCGCTATCGGTATGGCGGAAACAAGTGTTGTCCACGCTTAACCTCGAGAAACAGTAACGCTTTCGATTACTACATCATTAACTGGACGATCCATCTGTCCAGTTGGCACGTTTGCAATTGCATCTACAACATCGCGACCTGCTTGGTCTGCAACTTCACCAAAGATGGTGTGCTTGAAGTTCAACCAAGTAGTTGGAGCAACAGTTATGAAAAACTGTGAACCATTGGTGTTTGGTCCAGCATTAGCCATCGCAAGTAGGTAAGGGCGATCAAAAACTAATTCTGGATGTGGTTCATCTTCGAACTTAAAGCCCGGGCCACCGGTACCTTGACCAAGTGGATCGCCAGCTTGAATCATGAAGCCAGGAATAATGCGGTGGAAAACAGTTCCGTTGTACAGCGGATCATTTGATTTTTGACCGGTAGCTGGATGTGTCCATTCAACTGAGCCATCAGCTAAGCCAAGAATGTTTTTTACGGTCTTTGGTGCGTGGTTATCAAAGATGTTGATATTGATATTGCCGTGGTTAGTATGCAAAGTCATTGTTGAAGTCATGCCCTAATTCTCGCACAACTTTAGGTATCCAGCGAATACAGAAGGTGCCTCACAATGAGTTCATGAAAATAAGAATGCCCACGATAAATCGTGGGCATTCTTAGCAAAGGTTTATTACTTCTTGCTGCCTCGCACATCAAGAGCAACAGTTGCCAAAACATCTGCATGTAGGCGAACTGTGATTTCATGACGACCGGTTGTTTTGATTGGTGAGGCAAGAACAATCTTGCGCTTATCAACATCAACAACACGAATAGAAGAAGCGATGTCACCAACAGTTACGGAGCCGAATAGGCGTCCTTCACTGCCAGCACGAGCTGAGATCACAATTGGAGCAGCTTCAAGAGCAGCTTTGATTTCCAATGCGTGATCTAGATCGCGAACTGAACGCTTGTTGCGTGCGCGCTTGATCTGGGTAACCTGCTTTTCGCCGCCACGAGTCCATGCTGTTGCAAGGCCCTGTGGTACTAAAAAGTTACGGCCAAATCCTGGCTTAACATCTACAACATCGCCAGCACTACCAAGACCAGAGACTTCTTGAGTCAAAATTAGTTTCATAAGTCATCTCTCCTTATCGTGCAGTCGATGTGTATGGAAGCAATGCGATCTCGCGTGCGTTCTTTACTGCGTTAGCAATATCGCGCTGGTGCTGAGTGCAGTTACCTGTTACTCGACGAGCGCGAATCTTGCCACGATCAGAAATGAACTTACGTAAGGTCGGAATGTCTTTGTAGTCAATTGCTGCAGCATTTTTGCCGCAGAATGCACAAACTTTCGGCTTGTATTTCTTTACTGGTGGCTTAGCCATTGTGGTGCTCCTTTGGAAGCCCGGTTCTATCCGGAATGGTTGTTCAACAAATGTTGAGATGGATGGGATCGTTCGTTAGAACGGAGGTTCGTCTCCTGCAGGCGCTGGTGCTGCCCAAGGATCTTCAGATGGTGCTGCTGCTCCGCCGCCGTTGTAACCGCTGTCAGTACGTGCGACGCGATTAACTTTTGCAGTGGCGTTACGTAGAGCTGGACCGACGTCATCGACATCCATTTCAACTACAGTGCGCTTTTCGCCTTCTTTAGTTTCATATGAACGCTGCTTCAAACGGCCAGTAACAATAACGCGAGTTCCCTTTGTTAAGGATTCGGCTACGTTCTCGGCATATTGACGCCAGACGCTGCAACGCAAAAACAGAGTGTCTCCGTCTTTCCATTCATTAGTCGCCTTATCGAGCATTCGAGTTGTTGAAGCAACTGTGAATGATGCGACAGCTTGGCCATTTGGAGTAAAGCGCAGTTCTGGGTCACCGGTTAGGTTTCCAATAACTGTTACTACTACGTCTCCTTGTGCCATGACTACTACTTCACGTCGAGACGCATGACTTTAGTGCGAAGCACTGATTCATTAAGTCCCAACTGACGATCGAGTTCGGCAACTGCTGCTGGTGAGCAGTTGATGTCTAGTAGGGCGTAGATACCTTCACCCTTTTTATTGATTTCGTAAGCCAAACGGCGACGACCCCAGATATCGACTTTGCCAACTGTGCCGCCATCGGTCTTGACTACGTTAAGAAACGCATCAAGTGATGGTGCAACTGTTCGCTCTTCGAGCTCGGGATCGAGAATTACTACAACTTCGTAGTGACGCATACTGATACCCACCTCCTGTGGACTAATCGGCCACGGTCTTTCCGTGGCAGGAGGGATCAAGAACCTTTAGTCTA
>JBDLQS010000146.1:0-4660 GCA_039800445.1 Actinomycetota bacterium | reverse complement strand
GACGTTCTGTTCGTGACAGGCCGAAATAAGGATTCCTTAGAAAACCACTTCGATCGCGCACCTAGCCTGGAACGCACGCTGGCTGAACGTGGCGCATTTGAAATGCAAAGCGAAATTTCGGAATTAGCTGACTTGGCTGCAATGCATTACGTGCGCCAAGGTGTGCCAATGGGATTAGGTCATGCCGTGAGTATGGCTAAAGAACATGTCGGCGATCAACCATTTGCAGTCTTACTTGGTGATGATTTAGTTGATGCTCGCACTCCAGTTTTGCCAGACATGTTTGCAGCGCAAGCAAAATTTGGTGGCAGCATTCTTGCGTTGATGGAAGTTCCGGAAGATCAAATTCATTTGTATGGTTGTGCCGCAGTCGCGCCAACTGATAACCCTGACATTGTTCGCGTTACTGAATTGGTCGAAAAGCCAGCGACCGGAACTGCGCCAAGCAACTTGGCGGTAATTGGACGTTATGTAATTGATCCAGCAATTTTTGGTTTGCTAGAAAATCTCGCTCCTGGTCGTGGTGGCGAAATTCAGTTAACTGATGCCTTGGCATCGCTGATTGATATGCCAGCTGAGTCTGGCGGTGGCGTGCACGCAGTTGTATTCCGTGGCAAACGTTATGACACTGGCGACAAACTTTCGTATTTAAAGAGTGTGGTTTCAATTGCACTTGATCGCGATGATCTTGGTCCAGACCTGCGGGCTTGGCTTACTTCGTATTTGGCGGGCAAGATTTAATGCGCTCAGTTGAGCAACACTTAGAAGCGGTATTAGCAGATGTTTCACCGCTGGAATCTTTAGAAGTTGGATTACTAGGTTCCGTTGGCTGCGTACTTGCAGAACAAGTTACAACTGAAGATGATGGCAAAGAACATGTGCTGTTGCCACAAGGAACCACAATTGGCGCCAGGCACGTTGCACTACTAGCAGCAGCAAACTTGGGGCAGATTTGGGTTCATCCAAAACCTCGTGTAGTCATTTTGACTGTTGGTAGTGATCTAGCTGACCCAGGAACTTTGGAAGATCTTCGCCCTGACATTAATGGCATTGCATTAACAACGGCATCGACGGCAGCTGGCGCAATGACATTTCGCGTTGGTCCATTGCAAAGTGAATCAGATCTGATCAGATCTGCAATCGAAGATCAATTAGTTCGTGCGGATGTAATCATCACTGCCTGTGGCATGAATTCTGGTGACTATGACCTGCTAACGAATGTGTTGAGACAACTTGGCCGCGTGGAAATTTCTCGTGTCAACATGACACCAGGTGGCGCCCAAGGTTTTGGGTTGATTGGCCCAGATTCAACCCCGATTTTTGTCCTGCCCGGCAACCCAGTTGGCGCGCTACTTTCCTTTGATATCTTCGTGCGCCCTTTGATTCGAAGGCTGATGGGCCATAGCAAGTTGCATCACCGAGTCATCGAAGCCCGACTCGAGACAACTGTTGATGGGGCTGGTGATGATGCGCGTTATGTGCGAGCGCATGTTTCTAAATCTGGCAACATGCGGGTTGTTCGCTCACTTGAAAGTAACAACAGTCATCCATTAGCTGGTTTAGGAACTGCAGATGCGTTAATTGTTGTGCCAGCTGGAACTGCGCGCTTGAATGCTGGTGACACCGTAAAAGTAATTCAACTTGATGCTTTGAGTGATGAATAACTAAGGTGAGCAAGTGACGAAAGCTTGGCCGGCCACTTTGACCCACGGTGATGTAAGAGTTAGACCGTTGCGGGTTCGCGATGCTAGAAGATGGCAGCAGTTGCGGCAATCAAACAATTCGTGGCTGCAAGAGTGGGAAGCAACTTCTCCGATGCCAAGTATTGAACCCCCTCCAACTTTTAGACAAAGCGCCAAGCGCATGTTGGTTGAGGCCAGAGATGGTCGGACCATGCCGTTTGTTGTCGAGTACCAGGGAACTTTTGTTGGCCAGATCAACGTTTCGGACATAACGTACGGATCGCTGCGGGGCTGCCATTTTGGCTACTGGATTGATGAGTCAGCCTCAGACAAGCGAGTTATGACGACGGCCGCAGCCTTGGTTACGGATCACTTACTGCAAACTCTGAAACTACATCGAATCGAAATTGCAGTGCGGCCCGAGAATATTCCAAGCAACCGCTTGGCAATTCGCCTTGGCTACAGCTTTGAAGGGGTTCGTCCAGCCTTCTTGCACATCAATGGACAGTGGCGAGATCACAATGTCTACGTCATGATGCCCAATACGATTTCGGGTTCTGTGCTCGATCACATATTCAGTTAGCGCGACACGAGCACCTAATAACCCTTTAGTTCCGCAAGATATCGGGGAAAACACCGTACCGTAAATACTCATGACCGGCTTGTTATATCTCATCGTTGTAGTGATGTGGGCCGTTGTATTAGTTCCGATCTGGTTAAAGCGACACGATCGCGCTCAAGCTGAACAAGGTTTGCGCGAGGAAGGCGAAGCAAGCGCTAAGTGGCGCTGGCAACAACGCGAACCAATGTCGCCACGACAACTAGCATTTGTTCGACGCCGACGAGTTGCAATGACATTGTTCACAGCATTGGTGGCAACAATTGTTTTAGGTGCAGCTGGCAGAATTTCGGTTTTCTGGATTGCCGCACCAACATTTCTAATCGTTAGCTTTGCTGCGGTAGCTGCGCTAAATGCTAAGCATGCACCTCGTCCACTGCGTCAACAACAAACTCAAGATGAAACTGCGCCGAGAACTCAGGCCGCCGTCCCAGATCATCGCACCGAAGCGGTTGCGTTAACTGAAACTGTTACCGAAACCAGTCGGACTTGGCAGCCATATGAGACTCCACTTCCGTCTTATGTAAAAGCAGACAAAGCAACTACGTATTCCCGAGTAATTGATTCAGAAAAACCATGGACTGGCCAAGACATGGTGGAACAAGCCGAACTACTTAAGGCCCAGCGCGCAGCCCGAATCCAAGAGTCACAAAAGCGCCTAGAAGAAGCGCGCGCTATTGCGATGGAAAAGGCTCGCAAGGCTGCCCTTGCAGCGGCACAGACTTATCCAGAAATTGCAGAAAAGCGCGCAGTAAACGAATAATCCCTTCGCAGTACAATTAAGTGAGCGAAGGAGATCCACATGCAAACCAAAATCAATGTGTCAGGAATGACTTGTGGACACTGTGTTTCGGCAGTAACTATGGAGCTGTCTTTGCTTCCTTCAGTTACTGAAGTTGAAGTTGATTTGGAATCGGGTCAGGTCACGATTTCTTCTGACGCTGCGCTAGATCAAGCGCAACTGGCTACCGCAATCGATGAAGCCGGATACGAGCTCGTTCCTAACTAATGTCAGCCAGAAGCGTTGAACTCAGCGTAGGTGGAATGACCTGTGCTTCCTGTTCCCGTCGGGTTGAAAAATCCTTAGAAAAACTTGATGGCGTGCGGGCCTCGGTTAACTACGCCACAGGTGTGGCATTTGCTGATGTTGATCCAGAGGTAACTAACGAACAGCTGATTGCGGCAATTGAAAAAACTGGTTACACCGCATCAATTTCTGGCAAGGCGGTTCAGTTATACGGAGTGCGCGAGTTTCGAATCAGATTGACTATCTCGGCAGCATTAACCATCCCACTGATGATTATTTCCATGATGCCAACAATGCAGTTTTCTTATTGGCAGTGGGTTTGCGCTGCGCTAGCAACACCAGTTGCAATTTGGGGAGCCTGGCCATTTCATCGGGCAGCTTTCTTAAACCTGCGGCATCGCGCAGTAACTATGGATTCACTGGTAAGTCTTGGTGTTGCTGTTTCATATCTTTGGTCGATGTGGGCAGTTTTGTTCACTGCAGCTGGAGCAGTTGGTATGAAAATGAGTGCGGAGTTTTTTCCAACTCGAAGCACCTCGGCACATCCCGAACTTTACTTTGAAGTTGCCGCTGGCGTTACAACTCTGGTCTTACTTGGAAAGTTTCTAGAACATCGAGCCCGGGAACAATCCCAAAAGGCTATCGAGAATTTAGCGAGTTTAAATCCAAAGTTTGCTCTAGTAATCAAAAATGGCGAGCAGGTGAATACTCCGATCGAGGATGTCAAAGTTGGCGACACGATCTATGTTGCGGCGGGAAGCCAAATCCCAGTTGATGCGATTGTAATTTCTGGTTCTGGTCACGTTGATAATTCGTTAGTCACGGGTGAATCACTTCCAGTAGCTGTAGATGTTGGCGACGAAGTAATTGGTGCCACAGTTTTGATTGACACAGCGCTGACTATTCAAGCTAAGGCCGTTGGTAAAGACACAGTGCTTTCAGGCATCTCCAGGCTGGTGCATCAAGCTCAAACCGGCAAAGCCGAAGTCACTCGATTAGTGGATCGTGTTTCTGAAATCTTTGTGCCGATTGTGGTGGCACTTGCTCTACTTACTGCTGTTACTTGGTTTGCGATCTTGGGTGATTCAGGTTTTGCCATCACAACTGGCATCGCAGTCTTAGTTATTGCTTGCCCATGCGCACTAGGGCTTGCTACACCAACTGCATTGTTAGTTGGAACTGGGCGGGGAGCCCAACTGGGAATCCTGATTCGCGGACCACACGCCATCGAGTCCAGTCAAAAAATCGATGTCATGATCATGGACAAAACTGGAACTTTGACTGACGGTCGAATGAGTGTGGTGGAAGTTTTCACCAAGATTATGCCCGCTG
>JBDLQS010000145.1:0-5500 GCA_039800445.1 Actinomycetota bacterium | reverse complement strand
CGCCTCCAGTGTTAGCTCCACGTCGTAAGAGTCGTCAGATCACACTTCGTCATAGCACCCACCCGATTCTGGTTGGTGGCGATGCTCCAATCAGCATCCAGTCAATGGCCACAACACTTACTGCTGATGTAAATAGCACTTTGCAGCAGATTGCAGAACTTACGGCATCTGGTTGTCAGATCGTTCGCGTTGCGGTACCTAGTCAAGATGATGCAGATGCGTTGCCACAAATTGCAAAGAAGTCCAGCATCCCAGTGATTGCAGATATTCACTTCCAACCAAAATATGTTTTTGCTGCTATTGATGCAGGCGTTGCAGGCGTTCGAGTGAATCCAGGCAACATCAAGCAGTTTGATGACAAAGTGAAAGAGATCGCTAAGGCTGCTGGTGATGCCGGTATCCCGATTCGAATTGGTGTCAATGCTGGGTCATTAGATAAGCGCTTACTCGAAAAGTACGGCAAGGCAACTCCAGAAGCTTTGGTTGAATCCGCACTTTGGGAAGCATCGTTATTTGAAGAACATGGGTTTGGTGACATCAAGATCTCGGTTAAACATCACGATCCTGTTGTCATGGTTCAGGCCTATCGCTTACTTGCTGCTCAATCGGATTACCCACTGCATCTTGGTGTTACTGAAGCTGGTCCGTTATTCCAAGGAACAATCAAATCGGCTGTTGCATTTGGATCCTTGCTAAGCGACGGAATTGGTGACACTATTCGCGTTTCGCTTTCAGCGCCGCCAGTTGAAGAAGTGAAAGTAGCAAACCAAATTCTCGAATCGCTAAACCTAAAGCAGCGTGGCTTAGAGATCGTAAGCTGTCCTTCCTGTGGACGCGCTCAAGTTGATGTGTACACACTTGCTGAACAAGTGACTGCCGGACTCGAAGGTCTTGAAGTTCCATTGCGAGTTGCCGTAATGGGTTGCGTGGTCAACGGACCTGGTGAAGCACGCGAAGCAGACCTTGGAGTTGCTAGCGGAAATGGCAAGGGACAGATTTTTGTAAAGGGCGTAGTAATTAAGACCGTCCCAGAAGCTCAAATTGTCGAGACCTTGATTGAAGAAGCAATGAAGCTTGCCGAGAGTATGGATTCTGAAGGCGCACCAATCGTTTCTGTAACCTAAACCAAACGTTATGGCACACGAAATTCGTGCACTCGATGCGCAATCAATCGAATTGGTAGCAGAATTTATCAAACAAGATCCAGTGCGACATTGCTTTCTGGCTGCACGACTCGAGCAAAACAAGCAAAGCAGATTCCGCCCAAGTTATCCAGATCTACTCGGTTACTTTGACGACGGAAATCTCAAATCAATACTTATGACTGGAGCGAATGTCGTTCCAGTTAATACTTCATTGATAGCGCGACAAGAGTTCGCCACAGTTCTAAGCAGAAGTGGTAGGCGCAGTTCATCCATAGTTGGTCCAGCCGAAGAAGTTCTTGACTTGTGGTCCAAAGTTTCGGGAAGTTGGGGGACGGCGCGAGAAGTTCGAGCTAATCAACCAGTCCTAACAATGCGAACTAACTCAATTTTGCCAATTGATCACGAGGTTAGATATTCAAATCTTTCAGATTTAGAGGAGTTACTTCCAGCCTGTATCGCAATGTTTACCGAAGAAGTTGGGATTAGCCCAACGCTTAATGGTGGTGGCAGTGCATATCGAAATCGAATTTCTGAATTGGTTTCCAGTCGTCGTTCGTTTGTTAAATACGTAGGTACAGAGCTGGTTTTCAAAGCTGAAGTCGGAACAGTTGGAGCGGGAGTTGCTCAAATCCAAGGAGTCTGGGTCAAGCCCGAGTATCGCGGACAAGGTATCTCGGAACCAGCAATGGCTGCCGTCGTGAAGTTAGTGTTAGCAGACTTGGCACCTGTCATTTCCCTGTACGTCAATGACTACAACGAGGTGGCATTAAGAACATATAGAAGTGTTGGCTTTGAACAAGTCGATACCTTTGCCACAGTGCTGTTTAGTTGATCTGGGTAGTTGAACTGGGTTCATGTCTCTTGACCCAAGGCAACTCAAATTGAACCTGTTTCTTCTGTACGATTGAGGCACTAATCATTTGAACCCAAGGAGTGCTAGTGCTACGCATGTCAACCCTGTTCTTGCGGACGTTACGCGAGGATCCAGCGGATGCCGAAGTACCTAGCCACCGCCTTTTGGTTCGTGGCGGTTACGTCCGTCGAGTTGGACCAGGCATTTGGTCTTGGTTACCACTTGGATACTTAGTTTACCGAAATGTGGAGCGGATTGTCCGAGAAGAAATGGATAATGCTGGATTTCAGGAAGTTCACTTCCCAGCGTTACTGCCACGCGAGCCTTACGAAAAGACCGGGCGCTGGAATGAGTATGGCGACAATTTATTTAGATTGCAGGATCGCAAAAAAGCCGATTACTTACTAGGGCCAACCCACGAAGAAATGTTTACTCTAATGGTCAAGGGTGAGTACTCGTCATACAAAGATTTACCGCTTTGCATCTACCACATTCAAATCAAGTATCGCGATGAAGCTAGACCACGTGCTGGAATTCTGCGAGCTCGAGAGTTTGTTATGAAGGATTCATATTCCTTTGATGTCACTGATGCTGGCTTAGATATCTCATATCAACGTCACCGTGATTCCTACATCAAAACATTCGACAGACTTGGTATGGATTATGAAATCGTTTCAGCAATGTCTGGTGCAATGGGTGGCTCTAAGAGTGAAGAGTTCCTGGCAACTTGCGAGAGTGGTGAGGACACTTATGTAAAGTGCCCTAATTGTGGATTAGCTGCAAACGTTGAAGCGATTGTCACTCGGGTGCCAGCGGACATTGATGCCTCAGGTATTCCAGCGGCTCACGTTGAAGACACTCCGGACACTCCAACGATTGCCTCCTTGGTAGAAGTTTCGAATACCAGAACAGAATTGCGCAGATCTGATCGAGATTGGAATGCAGGTGACACTCTAAAGAATGTTGTCGTTATGCAAGTTGATCTTGCCGGAAACCGCACCCCGCTAGTTATTGGTCTGCCAGGCGATCGAGAAGTTGATCTAAAGCGAGTTGAAGCAGCGCTTCATCCAATCTCAATTGAGGCATTCGAGGAAGAAGACTTTAAAAAGCATCCAGCTCTAGTCAAGGGTTACATTGGGCCTGAAGTTTTAGGCTTGAAGTCGAAATCAGGCATCCAATATTTAGTGGATCCACGGGTAGTTAATGGGTCACGATGGATAACTGGCGCAAATAAGCGCGGCAATCACGTTTATGACTTAGTAGCAGGTCGTGACTTCTCTTGGGACGGCGTGATTGAAGCGGCCGAAGTTCGGCAAGGCGATGGATGTTCAAATTGTGAAAGTGAAGTGACCATCGCACGCGGTATCGAGATCGGCCACATTTTCCAGCTGGGAAGAAAATATGCGGAGGCACTGGATTTAAAAGTGCTTGATGAAAATGGGGAACTGGTAACAGTAACCATGGGTTCATATGGCATTGGTGTTTCGCGTGCGGTAGCAACAATTGCCGAACAGTCACACGACGAGAAGGGGCTTATTTGGCCTCGGGAAGTATCACCAGCAGACATACACATCATTGCAACAGGTAGAGATGACGAACCATTTGATGTGGCTCTAAAACTGAGTGAAGAGCTAGAGGCCAGAGGCGTGAGAGTCCTATTCGATGACCGCAGAGGTGTTTCGCCGGGCGTTAAATTCAACGACTCTGAATTGTTGGGTATTCCTACTATTGCAGTGGTAGGTAAAGGTTTGGCTGATGGCGTAGTTGAACTTCGAGATCGTAAATCTGGAGATCAAGCACTTGTCCCCGTAGCTGAATTTGTCTCAGAGGTTGTTTCGTTAGTAACTAAGAAGTAGCAGCCATGACAATCAAGGCGGTGATTTTTGACTGGGGTGGCACGTTAACTCCATGGCACAACGTTGACTTAACTGAACTTTGGCTTGGCTATGCGAGCGTTTACGATCCAGACAATGCGCAGCAGTTGGCTGAGACTTTGAATCACGGTGAACAGGCGCGTTGGTCTAGACAATTTGAAACCAAGGGCGAAGTTGGAACAGGCGTACTGGATGAATTGTTTCATGAAGCCGGCGTAGACACTTCGAGTTCGTTGCACTTTGCAGCACTAGAACGGTACTTAAGTGGCTGGGACCCCCATACTTACACTGACCCAGATGCAATTGAACTTCTTGAAGGTCTACGGGGGCGGGGAATCAAAACCGCAGTACTTTCAAACACAATGTGGCCGCGCCGACATCATGAGGCTGTTTTAGAACGTGATGGTGTGTTGCACCTTTTTGACTACCTTTTATTCACAAGTGAAACTCCAGCGGGCAAGCCACACAGATCAGTTTTTGCTGACGTGCTTTACAACTTAGATGTCGAACCTGAATCCGCAGCTTTTGTTGGCGACCGACTTTTTGATGATATCTATGGCGCACAATCAATTGGCATGAATGGTATTTGGATTCCACATTCAAACATTCCCGCTTCCCAATCATCCGACCTAGGCATTACGCCAGATGCAACAGTTCAAAGATTGGGCGAAGTAATGGATGTTGTGATGAGCTGGAGTAACCAGTAGTAATGTCTGGGCAAATAGTCGAGATTTCAATCTGGATAGTTTTAATCTGTGTAGCCGCGGCATTTCTTGCGGGATTTGTTGATGCGGTTGCAGGTGGTGGCGGATTAATTCAGTTGCCAGTGTTGCTTTGGACATTTCCAACGGCGCCCTTAGCAAGCATTCTTGGAACCAACAAGGCTGTCTCAATAGTAGGAACTAGCACTGCTGCAAATACTTATCGCAAAAAGATCCAAGTTGATTCAAAGCAATTGATTCCGATGGTGAGCGCGGCGTTTGTGGGCTCAATTTGTGGAGCATTACTAGCCACTAATGTTTCTCGAGATATCTTCGAACCAATAATCTTGGTGATTTTGATTGCAGTTGGTTCCTTCACCATTTTGCGTCCAGACTTTGGGAAACTGGAAACAACTCGAAAAGTGTCACCAGCAGTTGCACCACTTATTGGGTTAGTAATCGGGTTTTATGATGGCTTGATCGGTCCCGGAACTGGAATGTTTCTGCTGTTTGCATTAGTTAGTTTTGTTGGAACCAGTTTCTTGGGCGCTTCTGCGATAGCAAAGTTTGTAAATGTCGCCACAAATTTAGCAGCTTTAATTATCTTCATTCCTGGCGGTCATGTGATTTGGCTGGTTGCAGCGTTAATGGCTCCAGCAAATTTACTTGGCGGTTATCTTGGCGCCAGAACTGCACTTGATCGGGGAAGTTCATTTGTCCGATATACGTTCTTGCTTGTGTTGGCCGCTTTGGTAATTCGACTAATTATTACGATTTAGAACTTTAGTCAGCGAAACTGAAGGCTTTAGCAATCCCGGACCAACTGAATGATCTAACTGCGCAGGCTTGCAAAAATTCGCACTCTCGTTGCTTGATTTGCGAGGGCAGGTAAAAGAGTGCATTGGCCCAGTGCGCAACGCCCGCTTC
>JBDLQS010000144.1:0-9371 GCA_039800445.1 Actinomycetota bacterium | reverse complement strand
TCAGACACCAGAGCACTCTCCCGTTGCTACGGCTTGCGTAGCAGTACTTGCTGTTTCAACTCCAACCATAAACTCTTTGGCAGTTAGTGCGTAACCTGTTTCAGCATCTGTTGCCGAAGATGCGAAAACAAGTCCAGCCACCGTGCCATCTAGGGCAAACAGTGGCGCTCCGGAATCGCCTTGTTTGATGTCGGCTGAAATTGCATAAATCTCTCGGGTTACTTCTGCTTTTCCATAAATGTCTGTGCCGGTGGATGCAGAAACGCTTCGCACTCTTGCCGGAACCAAAGTCAGTGGACCGCCACCAGGAAATCCTGCAACAACCGAGCTGTCACTTCGACTTAGTGGTTCACTGATTCGCAACGCTACCGACGGAAAGTCCTTCGTTCTGATGATTGCAACATCACGAGCGGGGTCGAAATAGACTACAGTTCCTTCAAAAGCTTTGCCCTTACCCTTAACGCGCAGAGTTGGGTTATTTACTCCGGCTACAACGTGGGCATTGGTAATGATCAAATCTTGACCGACTACAAACCCGGAACCAGTTAATCGAGTGCCACACGCCTCTGCAATCCCTTCAACTTTAACCACGGAATCCAAAGCAGCGATAACGGCAGGAGCATCGATTGAAGAGGTATCTGGTGGGTCAACCGCTGGGGCAAGAAGTACGTTTGCAAATCCTTCAGGTAAACCTGAGTTTGAAACATATATTCGAACTGACTCAACGCCGTCGCGGACTTCCGTTGGCATGTATTGCTCAAGTATGTTTAAGACTTTTGATTGCGAAACTGTGTTGGTCAGTGAAGAGACTGGCGCTGCCAATAACGTTGTGGCGAGCAGCCAAAACACTATGGACCAAGCAACTAGTGATACTGCCGCACCAGCGAGATTATCAATTAGTCGAATCGGTGACCAACTAAATACACTTCGCAGTCGCCTTCCTACATAGCCGCCAACTGCACTACCCACACCAATGCCAATAAACAAAGTTGCGGCACTTAGCGCGGTGCGAGTGAGCGATGTCGTAGTGGATGCGCCAGTAACTATGTCAATTAAGGATCGGCCAAGCCAAGCGCCAAAGATTAAACCAAGTAGTGAAAAAACACTTACGAATAATCCGCGCCTCCAACCCGAGACCAGGATAAAAACCGCAAAGGCAACAAGTAACAGATCAAGATAAAACGGGTTCAACTTGTTACTTCGGTGTTTGGTGCCGGAGCCGGCAATTCAACAATTTGTGATTCATCCCAAGGAATAGACCAACCAGCTATATCCATAAGTCGACTAATCAGTCCACCCGTGAATCCCCAAATCAACATTGATTCAACATTAAACCCTGGACCGAATGATCCATTTACATGTCGAACTCGAGTGCGATTGTTTGGGTTGATCAAGTCAACTAATGGAATTTGATGCACGGCTTGAACTTCATTGGCATCAATATTTGTAATGGCATGCGGAGTATGCCACCACCCAATAACGGGCGTGACTTTAAAGTTTGATGGTGGGATCCAAAGTTGCGGCAGCTCACCAAGGATTTCAATTGAGCTTGGGTTTAGGCCAATTTCTTCTTTCGCCTCTCTTAAAGCAGTTTGCGAAAGCGAGCTATCCCCTTCTTCGACCCGGCCACCGGGAAATGCTGGTTGCCCTGGATGCGCCTTTAGGTGCGATGCGCGCTCAATGATTACAAGTTCGCCGAAATTTTCACGTGGGCCAAAAAGTACAAGAACCGCTGCTTCGCGAGTGGATTCTTCTGGAACGGCATGCCTCGAAAGATCACTTGGCTGCAATGTTGGCAATCGGGTGATCAGTTGGTTCATAAACTCTGGTGCACTCATCTCAGTCACCAGTCTTCACTAATTTTGCGGCTTCGGTTGGATCGGTTGGACCTTCACCAAAAGATGGGCACATGCTGGCCAGTTCGCACGCACCGCATGCTGGTTTGCGGGAATGGCAGACTCGGCGACCCAAGAAAATCAATCGATGATTCATCATGGTCCAATACTCCGAGGGCATGATCGCCATGATGTCGAACTCAACTTTTACTGGATCGGTGTTTTTAGTCCAGCCAAGCCTTCTAGCAATTCGGCCCACATGAGTGTCCACAGTTACTCCTGGAACGCCGAAGGCATTTCCTAAAACTACATTTGCAGTCTTGCGTCCAGCTCCTGGCAACGTCACTAACTCTTCTAATGTATTTGGAACTTCCCCATCAAAGCGTTCGATGATCGCAGCTGATAGACCTTTAATTGACATTGCCTTGTTGTGATAGAAACCAGTCGATCGAATAATTGCTTCGATATCTTCAATTGGTGCAGCGGCGAGATCAGTAACTGTTGGATACTTCTTAAACAGAACTGGGGTAACCATGTTCACACGCTTGTCTGTGCATTGCGCCGATAAAACTGTTGCAACTAAAAGCTGTAATGGATTTTCATAATCCAATTCGCATTTAGCTTCTGGAAACATTTGCGAAAGTCTTGTATCAATTGCAAGCGCGCGAGCCTTTAAGGCAGTTTTAGATTCGCGCGGGGACATTACTTAAGACTAGATGATCAATTAACGAGCGCGTTTTGATAACCGCTCAACATCAAGAATCTCAACCGAACGGGTTTCCAATTTGACCCAACCACGGCTTGCAAAGTCGGCCAGAGCCTTATTCACAGTTTCGCGAGACGCGCCAACTAGTTGCGCCAACTCTTCTTGGGTTAGATCATGATGAACATAAAGTCCGTCATTAGTTTTGGTGCCAAACTTTTCGCCTAGTTCTAATAGTGCTTTAGCTACTCGGCCTGGTACATCAGCAAAAACTAAATCTGACATGGTTTCATTTGTGCGGCGTAACCGATGTGCCAAGGCTTGAAGAAGTGACTTGGAAACTTCAGGGCGACCAGCAAGCCATGGATTTAAGTCAGTGTGTCCTAAACCTAAAACTTGGGAATCTGTTATTGCGGTTGCGGTTGCGGTTCTCGGTCCTGGATCAAAAAGTGAAAGCTCCCCGAACATATCTCCGGGGCCCAAAACCATGAGCAATGATTCGCGGCCATCGCCGGAAGCATGGCTCAACTTAATTTTGCCTTCCGTAACTACATAAAGACGATCGCCTGGATCTCCCTCTTTAAAGAGGTCTTGTCCCTTTTTAATGGTTTGCGGCACCATTGATTGCTTTAACGCTGTTGCAGCTTCGTCGTCGAGGGCAGAAAAGAGCGGAGTGTCATGCAAATTACTATCAATCATTTCCGTTTCCTTTCTGCCGATCCGAGTTTAAAACTTAATCGCGAACTTCGACAATCACTTCAACTTCGACTGGGGTGTTGGCTGGCAAAGCTGCAACACCAACTGCGGATCGTGCGTGCTTGCCAGCATCGCCGAAAGCTTGAATGAACAAGTCACTCGCACCATTGATTACAACTGGCTGCTTTGTGAATTCAGGAGTACTGGCTACGAAGCCAACAACTTTAACTACGCGAACTACTTTGTCGAGATCGCCAATGAGTGACTTAATTGCAGCAATTGCATTTACTGCACATTGCGCTGCGCACTTAGCTGCAGTTTCTTCGTCGACATCTTTACCTAGCAAGCCGGTTGCCATCAGTACCCCGTCAACGAAAGGTAGTTGACCTGAGGTGTAAACCAAGTTTCCAGTGCGTGATGCTGGTACATAAGACGCTACTGGTGGAACAACTTCTGGAACTGTTATTCCCAATGCTGATAAACGATCTTCAACTGCGCTCATGTTTTTCCTAATCTCTTGGTCGCCTAAACAGCGACTAGTTGTCCTTTGGTCGCTTGAAGTAAGCAACAAGATTTTCTGAATTCATACCTGGGATGACTGCAACCAGTTCCCAGCCATCAAGTCCGAAGTTATCCAGGATTGCCTTGGTGTTGTGAACCAATAAAGGTGCTGTTAGATATTCCCACTTAGTCATGTCACGAGCATACGACAGTTGGTGGTTTAGTAAAAATGTAGGAATTAGGCTCCGCGAACAAACGCCACTGGATCAAGGCGGTCGTAGTCTTTGCGGGCATTCATCAACAGTTCTCGCCATGAGGACACATTTGAGCGCCTACGCAACAGTGCACGGCGTTCGCGCTCTGTCATACCACCCCAAACACCAAACTCGATTTCATTGTCGAGGGCGTCGGCTAGGCACTCAGTACGAACGGAGCAACCGGCACAAATTACCTTCACTCGGTTTTGTGCGGCACCTTGAACAAATAAAAGATCTGGATCGGTATCGCGGCAAGCTGCGCTGCGACTCCACTCTGAATTCCACGCTGGCACTGACATTGACGATATGTATCCCCTCATACTTGGATTAACGTCTCTTGATGTTTTCCCTGTGCGAAATGCTAGAGCAAACACCTTTGGCTCAACTATTGGGGTAGGCCATAGGCCCTGTCAATACCTTGAGCCAGATTTTTTCGGCGAAATTGCAACTGTTATCTGTTCGATATATCCGCGTTTCGTTTCGGACAAACCGGGAGTTACCATTGACTAACTATGGAAAATAACCTTGGGGGAACTGGGCTAGACCGATTTGGTCTATTGACCCGAATGACAACTTTTGTGGTGCTAGCAGGAGTGGTCGCTGCACTTCTTGTACTTCCAGTTGTTGGCGGCATCGGTCTGGCTTCTCGCAATAGTGCTCAGGCATTTAGTAACTTGCCAAGTGATCTCACCGAGGTTGCGCTTCCCCAGCAGAACACGATTGTTGACTCAAACGGAGACACTCTTGCGGTGCTCTTTGCACAGAATCGCATTGAGGTGCCGCTTGAAGAAATTTCTCCGATTATGCAGCAGGCAATCATTGCGATTGAGGACCAACGCTTTTTAAATCACGCCGGGATTGATTTCCGAGGAACTTTGCGAGCTTCTATCTCAACTGGCGCTGGTGGTCAGGTGCAAGGTGGGTCAACAATTACGCAACAATATGTGAAACAAATTTTGTTGACTGCGGCTACCACTAAAGAAGAGCAGGAAGCAGCAACTGCAGTTTCAATAAATCGCAAGTTGCGCGAAGCTCGTTATGCAATTGCTCTTGAAAACAAACTCTCGAAAAAAGAAATTCTTGAAGGTTACTTAAACATTGCTTACTTTGGTGCTGGTTCCTATGGCGTTGAAATTGCAGCTCGTCGTTATTTTTCAACAAACGCCGACAACTTAACTTTGAGTCAGGCGGCAACCCTTGCTGGTTTGGTCCAGAATCCTTCGCGCTTTGATCCAACTCAATACCCGGAGCGTGCCCAGAATCGTCGTGACGATGTATTGAATGCAATGGTTAATACTGGTTACATCACGCAGGAACAGGCAGATGCTGCTAAAGCAATTTCGGTTGAGAGCGATCTAGATCCAGCTGATCTTCCAAATGGTTGCACGAGTTCCATTGCGCCATTCTTTTGTGATTATGTTTTAACCGTATTGAGAAACGATCCAGTATTTGGTGAAACCCCTGAGGCTCGCGCCAGACTTTTGGACATTGGTGGTCTAACCATTAAAACTACTTTGGATCGCAAGGCTCAGGTTTCTTCACAAAAAGCAGTCGAAGATCGTATTCCGTATGACGATGCAAGCGGCAAGGCTGCATCCATCACGATGATTCGCCCAGGCACAGGTGAAATTACTGCGATGGCGCAGAACCGCAAATGGGGACGAAGTGGTGTTGGGTACACAACAGTAAATTACGGAGCGCCAGTTGACGCTAATGGAACTGTTGGATTCCAGGCCGGATCAACCTTCAAGGCCTTCACTATTGCAGCTGCCTTTAAGCAAGGTTGGGATCCATTCAAGGTGATCAATTCTCCAGAAAAGAAGGAGTTTGAAGAATTTGTCGAGTGCGAAACTGGAGATAAGTTCGCGCCATATGAAGTGCAGAACTCAACAGCCTCTGGTGCATTCGACATTCTCAGTGGAACTGCGTATTCCGTTAATACCTACTTTGTTGGATTAGAAGAACAACTTGGTCTATGTGATCCACCAGATATTGCCAAGGCATCAGGTGTTCAACAAGGTAACGGCGAAGACTTTGAAAAATTCCCATGTTTCACACTTGGTTGTTTTGATGTGACAACCCTCGACATGGCTGTTGGTATGGCAACTTTTGCTGCACACGGAATTCGTTGCAATGCAATTGCTATCACTGAGGTCAAAGATCGTTACGGTGAGAATTTAGAAGTTCCATCTGCAGATTGTGCTCGCACCATTGACTTGCAGGTAGCAGATAGCACTACTGCTGTTCTTGCCGGTGTGATTGATGGTCCGGTTAAAGGACGTACCGGTCAAGCTATGGATTTGGGACGACCAGCTGCCGGCAAGACCGGGACTACTGATAGCTCAGCTGCCGTTTGGTTTGTTGGTTACACCCCTGACATGGCTGCAGCAGTTTGGGTAGGTGATCCTCGCGGTGGACAGAAGTATCCAATGAAGGGTGTAACCATTAATGGTCGCTACTATTCTCAGGTTTTCGGTTCCACAATGCCAGGTCCGATTTGGCGCGATGCATTGGTTGGAGCGCTTGAAGGCACGCCTGAAACACCTTGGGACTTAAACACGCTTAATGGCGTTAATGCTGGCGGTCACGGAAATGAAATAACTGCGACTAAAGACAAGTGTGCTGGGCTTGAAGAAGAAGAATTAATCGTTTGTGAAACTGAGGCTGCTACTGAAAAATATGCTGCTGAACTTGCAAGTGGTGTATTAATAATCGATCCGCTAACTGGCAAGGCGATTCCAAATCCAAATAGCCCTGGTGTTGCTCCAGATCAATTGGGCACGCCCGTTCCATAGTGAGATTGACTAGTTCCTCCATTTCTTCTGACAAGGTATAGATATGACAAACCTCAAAGAGCAACTACACACCGATCTAACTGCCGCCATCAAGGCTAAGGATTCACTTACTTCTGGAACGTTGCGGATGGTGCTGGCTGCGATAACAAATGAGGAAGTATCTGGCAAGGAAGCCCGCGTACTTAATGATCAAGACATGATCACAGTGCTCAATCGTGAGGCAAAAAAGCGGAAAGAAGCAGCTACTGCATATGACGATGCAAAGCGTCCAGAACTTGCTGACAAAGAACGAGCTGAGCTTGAAATCATTCAGGCTTACCTTCCAGCCGCGCTTTCTGCTGAAGACTTGGAAAAAATCATTGCTAGCGCCGTAGCCGAAGTTGCTGCTAGTGGAGCTACCGGACCGAGTGCGATGGGCGCAGTTATGAAACTTGTATCACCACAGGTTTCCGGCAGAGCTGACGGTGGTGCCGTGGCCGCAGCGGTAAAGTCCGCACTGGCTTAATTCGTAATTACTTAATTCATTGAAACTTAGCTTGGGTATTAAATGTCGCGCAGCAATAGTGTGTGCTTGTGAGTAGTTCAATCAAAACCAAAGTCGCAATTGGTTTGGGCATTATGTATGTGGCTTGGGGAACTACCTATATAGCTATTGCTTTCACGATCGAAACTATGCCACCACTTTTATCTATGTCATTTAGATTCGTCGCGGCCAGCCTGGCTTTGTTTGTATTTATTGGACTTCGAAATGGTTGGGCATCCTTGCGCCTGACTCGTAATGAGTTTGCCAGTGCAATTTTCTTGGGAGTCTTAATGCTTGGCGTAGGCCTGGGAACCATGGCCCTGGCTGAGAAAGTTGTTCCCATCGGAGTTGCATCCTTGATTGTGGCAGCCATGCCGATCTGGACTGCATTGTTTCGCACACTAGATAAAGATCGTCCTAAACTTTCTTCCTTGCTCGGAATTGCTGCTGGCTTAGTTGGAATCGCAATCATCATGTTGCCCGGACAAACTATTGCAAGGCCTGGTTCTGACGGACAAAATGTCACGCTATGGATGTTCATTATTTTATTTGGAAACCTTTGTTGGTCACTTGGGTCATTCATTGCGCCACGAATGGAAACGCCAAGCAATCCTTTAATCCTCAGCACTTATGAAATGGCTGGTGCGGCTGGTGCGTTATTTATTGCGGGGATGATTAATCGTGAATCCATTTCAGATTTCATGGATGCTAGTGCTCGTTCTTGGGGTGGCTGGATTTATCTAGTTACAGTTGGTTCATTAATTGGGTACACGGTCTACACCTGGCTACTTGAAAATGCCCCAATCACATTAGTTTCAACCTATGCGTATGTGAATCCTGTTGTCGCGGTGGCTCTTGGAAGTGTGATTTTCAGTGAGGTGTTAACTGCCAACATCCTGGTGGGTGGCTTCATAGTTATTGTTAGCGTGGCCGTTGTTGTTGCGGTCGAGTCTGTTAAAAAACAAAATCTTTCGCAAGCTCAATAATGCGTTCTAGCGCCGGGCGCTCGCCAATACTTATCCGAACACCTTCACCTGGGAACGGTCGAATTGAAACCGCAATTCCTTCACTGCGAAGCGTAAACTCTTCGGTTCGTTCACCAAGTGGTATCCAAACAAAGTTCGCCTGACTGCTTGGAAGCTTGAATCCAAGTTTTGTAAGTTCGGACTCAAACCAAGTTCGCTCAGCAATAACTTCGTCAACGCGCGTAAACAACTCTGCTTCATGTTCCAATGAGGCAACTGCTGCTACTTGCGCAATGTTGGAAACCCCAAACGGAACTGCAGTCTTTCGCACTGCTTCTGCAATGTTTTTTGGACCCACAAAATATCCAACTCGTAATCCAGCAAGACCATACGCCTTTGAGAAAGTCCTAAGGACTCCCACGTTTGAGTGTGCCTTCATAGTTGCAATGCCATCAATTGCATTTTCGTCACGGTTGAATTCCACATATGCTTCATCAATTACAACCAGAATGTTCTTCGGTACTTTTGCTAGGAACTCATCTATCTGTTGCTGGGTAACAATTCCGCCAGTTGGATTGTTAGGGGTGCAAACAAATATCGCTCGCGTCTTTGCAGTTATTGCTTTCAGCATTCCATCAAGATCATGTAGTCCGTTACTTGTTAATGGCACTTGAACACTAACTGCGCCGGCAATTGTTGCGATGATGGGATAGGCCTCGAATGAGCGCCAAGCGTAAATGACTTCTTCGCCTGCGCCAGCAACGGACTGGATGATCTGCTGACAGACACCAACTGATCCGGTGCCGGTTGCAATTTGCTCAACTGGAACTGCGAACTTGTCTGAAAGTGCTTGAATCAAATTTGTTGTGAACGGATCTGGGTAACGATTAATCTCATTAGCCGCATCAACTATCGCAGCCACGACGCTTGGAAGTGGGGAATGTGCCACCTCATTGCTGGAAAGTTTGTAAGCAATTAGACCGTTGACAGGCGCAACTTTCTTACCAGCTTTATAGGTTGGCAGCTTTGCCATCTCTGGTCGAAGCTGTGGGTTGACTGACTCGCTCACAATCCGAGCCTACGGGTAACTACAACA
>JBDLQS010000143.1:0-3778 GCA_039800445.1 Actinomycetota bacterium | reverse complement strand
AAGTAATCCATTCCACTCGTGACACTTATGATTCGACCTAAAAGCGCGTAGCCAAGATTTGAATATTCGAATCCCATTCGTGGAGCTCGAGTAAACGAGAGTCCTTGACTAACTAAGTCATCAAAAGTTTCGATTTCCAGACTCTCTTGCCGATCTCCCCATGGGTCATCGGTTGGAAATCCAGCGTTCATTGTTAACAGATCGCGAATCGTGATTACATGGCCAAAATCAGGAATACCGATGCTGTCTGTCCAAGGCAAATAGATAGTGACGTCGTCATCGAGCCGAAGCTTTCCAGCGTCACGAAGTAACAGGATTGCGGTGGCAGTAAAACTCTTTGTCATGGATGCAATCCGAAACACACTGGATTTATCAGGGCAGTTATTGGAATCTAGGACAGTCTCACCAAATCCTTTGGAGTGGATTAACTTGCCATCTTTGATCAACCCATAGGCAACGCCAGGAATTTTCTTTTCAGTTAAATGACTAGCAAAGTATTGATCCATCAATTCAATGATGTTTTTATAATCCATACTGACCAGTTTGCCACTTTGTGAACCTGTTGAGTGTGGGCAATAATGAAGTTCTGCGACAGTAGCTTTCTTCTCGTAGATTTGTAAGGTAGGCAAGTAAATAAGGAGAAATCGCGTGGCAACAAATGCGTTACAAGAACGCTTTGGCACTCGATTTCGCCGAATCATTACAAACACTGATGATGGTGTGCCGCCTTGGATGGAAGCCGTGGAGTCTGGGGAAACCCGAGGACTCTACCTTCCACATGATGCTCCTTGGGTTGTCCATGGTGACGTGGCAACTTTAGTCGGTGGCATTCGCGCATTGCTTATGCAGGCATTGCACCCAGGAAGTCTCGCCGGAGTCGAGCAGCATTCACGTTACGAGCACGATCCACTTGGCCGCCTGGCTGGAACTACTAAATGGTTAACGATCGCAACGTTTGGATCAGCTGAAGCTCTAGCCAATGAATCTGCTCGCGTTAATCGCATGCACGATCACGTTAAGGGCGAATACCAAACAAGTAATGGTGAAACTAAGGCCTACAAAGCAGCTGACTCAGATCTACTAGCTTGGGTTCACATCGCATTTACTGACTCTTTTTTAACCACTCACGAACTTTATGGCGCCGAAGAAATTCCGGGTGGTCCAGATGAATACGTTTCACAATGGTCCAAGTCAGTTATACCACTGGGATTAACTACTGCACCGATGTCACGGGCTGAACTAAAACGCGAGATCAAGCGTTACCGTGACGAAGGAATCTTGGGAACTAGCGAAACCACAAAACGCGTAGTTGAATTCATTCGCAAACCACCGCTATCAAAGACTGCGCTTCTTGCTTACGATCGAATGTTTGATGGAGCAGTGGCATCTATCCCAGCTGAGTTCCAAGAAATGCTTGGACTAAAAGGCAAGAGCTTGAAAGTTGCTGGACCGATTACACGTGGAATCTTAACTTCACTTCGCATGGCACTTGGTCCAGCTTCACCAATGGAAGAGGCAGCTATCGCGCGCTTAATTCGAATTGGTGAATTACCAGCCGACTACGTCGCTAGTTGAAGTCCACGTATTCATCGGCAATTGCTAACTGCAACCACTGACGTGAGTCTTCAGAGTCACTTTCGCTTAGTAGGTAAGCAGGCAGCAGAATCGTTGACCCATCATTTAGATACCAAGAAATCAAGCTAGTTTCCGCTTTAGTGATCGTTACTCGATCAATGTTTGCATCTAAGATTGGCTGCCCGGCTGAGTTCTTAGCCACTTCGGATTGATTGGCATTTATTCCTAGCTCCATTGGGTAGACCATTCCCTCTTTATAAACTTCTTGTGGCGGCAAATTAGCCCAAAGGCCATTTTGAGAACGCTCTATCGCAGTTTTGGCACCAACAATCGTGTATTCAGCTGTCGGAACAAAACTGGCAAAGAATCCCGAGGCATACAGGATTGAATCATCTGGTCCTATCGTCATTGACCAAGATTGATTTGAATAAAACCCATCGACGTATACCTTCGCTGTGACGAGCTTGTAAGCACCCGCCATCTCAGATGGGTATCCCCACATTTCACCGCCATCTGTAACAGACCAGATTGCCGTCTCAGAGTTGAATTCAAGCGCGCCAAACTTTTCTTTCGCTAGAAAAAGAGCTGATTCATCACTTGGCAAAACCCCACTTGGCTGGGTGCAGTCACTTGGAACAGGCATTGGTTCTGGAACCACAGTTGGCATTGTTTCTGGAACCACAGTTGGCATTGGTTCTGGAGTTGCCACATCTGTTGCGGTAACAGAAGGTGTTGCATCTCCGGAAGATTTCGTGTCATACCTCGGAGTATCTCCGCCACAGTATGTTGGACTAACAGAAGAGTCACTGTAACTCCAAGTTATGAGCTGACTTAAATCCCAACTAGCTCCACTAATTTGGGCAACTGCTTTTACGTAATTTTGGTCACCAACTAAATAACCATCTTTTTTGCTGCCAGTAATCTCTCCAGACACCGAAAAAACGTCAGCAATATTCTGGAGCTGTGCCTTGCGGTCTACCTCATTTGCGTCGAAGGTATAACCAACTTGTAAACCTGATGTATCTGAAATTCCGGAATCGGCTTCAAGAAATGCTCTGCCACCCCAGTAAGCCATCTTCGAATCTTCAGCACCTGCTGCCCCTCCCATTTCAATGCCAGGAGCAGAAATGGTGTTTGGAGAATTTGATCCTGACTGTGCTGCAATTGTGTATCCAGAACCAACGCCAACGAGTAAAGCCAGACTCGCGGCAATTGCAACCGGGGCTAACCAGGAACGCTCAGAAACGTCAGACATCTTTGCTCCTTTTTCTTTACATTCGTAAATAAGAAGCGCCGTTGAAGTCTAGAACAGCGCCGCTGGCCCAAAGTGAATCTTTGGAGGCTAAGAAATATATTGCTCTAGCTAATTCATCAGGTTCAGCAACGCGGCCAAACGGACTCTGATTGCGAATGTCATCACCAGTTGGTCCATCAAGTAATTCGGCTGCCATTTCGGTATCAACAAAACCTGGGGCCAGAGTCGTTACGCCAATACCTTCTGGCGCAAGCGCCTTCGCGATTGACTGACCAAAAGCAACGATCGCTGCTTTGCTCGCGCCATAAGCGGGGCTAACTGGTTCGCCACGAAATGCTCCGCGCGATCCAACGTTAACGATTCGGGAATCGCCATGACGAGGCATGTGTTGCAGTGCGCACCATGTGACATTTGCGGCGCCGGTTAAGTTAACGCCCAATGTGTCAGCCCAAGCTTTTTGCCAAACTTCGTAAGTCGAAGATTCGATTGGGTGATCAAAGAAAACCCCAGCATTGTTAATCAAAACATCGATGTGACCGAATTCTTTTGCCACTGAATCAACCATTACTTTTATGGCATCTGCATCGCGTAAGTCTGCTTGTGTTGTCATGTGTCCAGAGCCTGGCAAAGATTCCATAACTTCTTTGGCAAGGTCACCGTTCGAACTGTAGTGAACCGCAATTCGATCGCCTTGTTCGGCAAAGTGCTGGGCAATGCTGGCACCAATTCCACGCGAACCACCGGTTACTAATACTGTGCGTTGCTTAGCCATGTCTCTACTTCCTAGATCGTTGCAGTATCAATTACGAAGCGGTAGCGAACATCACTGGCCAGAACTCGTTCGTATGCTTCATTGATTGCGCTGGCTGGAATGATTTCGATGTCACTAACGATGTTGTGCTTGCCACAGAAATCAAGCATTTCCTGAGTTTCTTTAATACTTCCGAT
>JBDLQS010000142.1:0-6460 GCA_039800445.1 Actinomycetota bacterium | reverse complement strand
AACTCTCCTTCTTCCCACTTTGGTCCTATGCCCACCCAAAGGCAGTAGAGCTAGCTGAACGTTTGATCAGTTACGCACCAAGCTCACTTAACCGTGTCTTCTTCACCACTGGTGGTGGCGAAGCCGTTGAGTCAGCTTGGAAAGCAGCAAAGATGTACTACAAGCTAACTGGTCGCCCGATGAAGCATAAAGTCATCAGTCGCGCAGTTGCATATCACGGCACACCACAGGGTGCGCTTGCAATCACTGGTATTCCTGATGCCAAGAAGTATTTTGAACCGTTAACCCCAGGTGGTTTCCGCGTACCAAACACAAACTTCTACCGCGCTGAGTACCACGCTGATGACATCAAGGCATTTGGTCGCTGGGCTGCAGATCGCATCGAAGAAGCAATTCTTTTCGAAGGCGCTGACACCGTTGCTGCCGTATTCCTTGAGCCAGTTCAAAACTCAGGCGGTTGCTTCCCACCACCACCGGGATACCTAGAACGCGTTCGCGAAATTTGCGATCAGTACGACGTGTTGATGGTTGCAGATGAAACCATCTGTGCTTTCGGTCGTATTGGTGACATGTTTGCAATGAAGCGCTTTGGCGTTGATCCAGACATCATCACAACTGCAAAGGGTATGACTTCGGGCTACTCCCCAATTGGCGCAATGCTGGTTGGCGACAAAGTGTTCGAACCATTCAAGAAGGGCAACACTTACTTCGCACATGGTTACACCTTTGGTGGACACCCGGTTTCAGCAGCTGTTGCTTTGGCCAACCTTGACATCTTCGACAAAGAAGGCATCAACCAGCATGTTCGCGATAACGAAAATCAATTCCGTCGGACACTTGAGAAGCTAAATGATCTTGACATTGTTGGCGATGTTCGCGGTGAAGGTTTCTTCTACGGTATTGAACTTGTTAAGGACAAGGCCACAAAAGAATCCTTCAACGATGATGAGTGCGAGCGTTTGCTTCGTGGCTACCTATCTAAGGCGTTGTTTGAAAACGGACTGTATTGCCGTGCCGACGATCGTGGCGACCCGGTAATCCAGCTGGCTCCACCACTAATTTGTGGTCAAGAGCAGTTCGATGAGATGGAACAAATCTTGCGTCACGTTCTTACTGAAGGACAGAAGATTCTCTAATGACTAATCCAGTAGGAGCGACGGACCGAACTTCGGTCCGTCGCTTTCCTGAAAAAGCAGTAAAAGATCGTGATCAAGTAAATGCGATTCTTGACGCGGGTCTCGTAGCGCACGTTTCTTGCGTCGTAGATGGTCAACCATTTGTAATGCCAGTTGGTTATGCCCGCGATGGCGACCGAGTGCTGTTTCATGGATCAACCGCATCGAGGCTCTTTAAGAATTTGGCAGCAGGTCAAGCTTGCTGCTTTACCGTCACTTTGCTCGATGGCATGGTGTTGGCTCGCAGTGCATTTGAATCCAGCATGAATTATCGCTGTGTCATTGCTCTCGGTTCATGTGTTGTACTTGAAGGCGAAGATAAAGAAGCTGCACTGATTCGAATTACGGATCACTTGCTTCCAGGTCGCACTGACGAAGCTCGAAAAGCTGCGCCAAAAGAATCCAAGGCAACACTTATGCTCGCACTTAACCTAGATGAGGTTTCCTGCAAGGTAAGTGAAGGCGATCCAGATGATGTGCCTAGTGATTTAACAGACCCGATTTATTCAAACATTTGGGCAGGTTACGTTCCGATGAAAGAAGTATTCGGAGAACCAGTTTCAGATCCACTTACAACTGAAAAGAACATTCCAATTCCGGACTACATCAAAAAGTGGAAGCGTTAACAAGGAAGCAAAAATGACTGATTACCGATCAAAGTCTTTATGGTGGAATACCTTGCCCGAAGAGTTGGCAACTTCCTCTCGCCATGCCCTGCACTCAGACATTGATGTTGACGTAGCAATTGTTGGCGCTGGTTACACCGGACTTTGGACGGCTTATTACTTACAGCAGCGCGACCCGAATCTGAATATCGCGATAATCGATGCTGAAGTTGCCGGCTACGGTGCTTCTGGTCGTAACGGTGGCTGGTGCTCGGCTTACTTCCCTACCGAGATAGACAAACTGGGTCGAATTCATGGACGTGAATCTGCCAGGGCTATGCAAGATGCCATGCATGACACGGTCACTGAAGTTGAAAATGTTGTTAAGACCGAAGGCATTGATTGCGAATGGCAGCGTGGTGGAACTATTTCGTTTGCCCGCACTCCGTTGCAGTGGCAGCGCGCGCAAGATTACATTCACCATTGGGAGGAATGGGGTTACGGTGCTGAGCACTATGCATTATTAAGTGCCGGCGAAGCCAAGGAACGTGCGCAAGCCACAAATCTTTTTGGCGCTACCTACACTCCTCACGTAGCTGCGATTAATCCGGCAAAGCTAGTTCGCTTGCTGGCGAATTTGGTTGAAAAGCGTGGCGCAACAATTTATGAACACACTGCGGCAACCAAGATTGAATCTGGCAAAGTTACAACGGAGAGTGGTGTAGTAAACGCCCGTTACATAGTGCGCGCAACTGAGGGTTACACCAAAACTTTGGAAGGCCACCAGCGAAAGATCGTTCCGATCTATTCCTTGATGATGGCAACTGAACCACTAAGTGCGCAGGTTTGGGATCAGATTGGACTTGCCCAACGCGAAACATTTGGTGACTTTAGAAATCTAATCATTTACGGTCAACGCACTGCAGACAATCGGTTTGCATTCGGCGGACGTGGCGCTCCATATCATTTTGGTTCTTCCATCAAGGATGAGTACGACCAACACAGCGAAGTTCATCCTGCGCTACTTGGCGTATTGGCTGAACTGTTTCCAGTTGTTGCTGATGCCAAAGTAACTCACACTTGGGGTGGTCCACTTGGTGTAGCTCGCGACTGGATGGCATCGGCTGGTCTTGATCGCAAGACTGGAATTGCTTGGGCAGGAGGTTATGTTGGTGACGGTGTTGGAACCACAAACCTGGCTGGACGCACACTGGCGGACCTGATTACAAATCAGGAAAGTAACTTGACCAAACTCCCTTGGGTTAATCACAAATCTCGTAACTGGGAAGTAGAGCCACTGCGCTGGATTGGTGCAAATGCTGGACTTCAAATCATGACTCGAGCAGATCACGCCGAAGACAAAACTGGTAAACCCTCAAAACTTGCGGGCGTAGTTTCAAAACTGTTAGGACAATAGTTAATGACCGCAATTGTGTTGGCGCTGATTTGTGCCCTAAGTTACGGCGTCGCTGATTTTTGGGGCGGTCTAGCAACTCGTCGGGGATCAATTTGGAAAGTTCTGCCTATCATCGTTGCGACTGGCATTGTGACCCTAGGGCTTGCCGTTCCATTCTTTGGTGCAACCTTTAGTCAAGGCGCGATTGTCGCTGGTGTTGCAGCTGGACTGTCGGGAACTATCGGTTACATCTTCATCATGTATGGCCTTGCCCTCGGCCCAATGAGTGTGGTGGCTCCAATTTCTGCAGTAATCGGGGCCATGATTCCGTTTGCGGTGGGATTCTGGCGCGGTGAGACGCTATCTACTGTCGGATTCATTGGCGCAGGCTTAGCTTTTATCTCAATTGTTTTAGTAAGTCGCTCAACGGCTGATGCCACGCATCCAGTAACTGCTAAGGCAGTAATCGTGGCCATCATTGCTGGTCTTGGTATCGCTGGTTACCTACTTGGAATTAGCGGTGGCCCTGATGACAGTGGATTGGCACCGGTAATTGTGGGCCGTTTAGTCACGGGTGGAATTTTCATCTTTATCGCGATTGCAAAATGGAAAGCGATTCGCCAAGGCGCGATCGACTACAAGCTGGCAATTTCTTCCGGTGCATTGGATGTTGTTGGTGGTACAACCTTCATGCTGGCAACTCGTGCTGGGGACTTAGTCCTTGTGGCAGTTGTTGCAGCTCTGTACCCAGCCTTTACCGTGCTACTTGCTCGAGTTGTTTTGCACGAACGCATGGAGCGTCATCAACTCATCGGCCTATTTGGTGCTGGTGCGGCGGTAGTGCTTCTGGCCACTAGCTAAGCCCTAGACTCGAAGTCTTATGTCAGCCGTCCTGCTTGCCTTCGCGTGCGCACTGGCATATGGATTCGGTGATTACTTTGGCGGGCTAGCAACACGAACTAGTCCACTGTTTAAAGTTCTACCAATCACAGTTGGTACCGGCTTAGTCTCACTGCTGATAGCTCTGCCATTTCTGGGAGCCGACTTTAGTCGGGAAGCTGTAACTGCAGGATTGCTTGCTGGACTTTCTGGTGTCGTTGGATACATCTTTGTTTTGAAATCTCTGGGACTTGGCCCAATGGGAGCAGTCGCTCCAATCACTGCGCTGGTTGCTGTGATCATTCCGTTTAGCGTTGGGTTATTTCGTGGCGAGCGCCTGACGATTTCAGGCTCAATTGGCGCACTGCTAGCTATGGCATCGATCGTGTTGGTAAGTAGATCAACTAGAGATGCAACTCACCCACTGACTAAAACCGCAGCTATCTACGCAGTATTAGGTGGCTTTGGTTTCGCTGGATTCTTGTTAAGTGTTGGTAGCGCACCTATTGGGTCTGGGCTTTCCCCGGTTATCACTGCTCGCTCTTTAACTATGGTGATTTTCTGTGTGACTGCCTTAGTGCTTTGGAAATCACTGGCAGGTAAGCCAGTTGATACCAAGCGAGCTATGGCATCTGGTGCTTTGGATGTTTGGGGAGGCACTACTTTTATGCTCGCTTCCCAACGAGGGCAACTGGTCGTGATATCTGTTATTGCAGCTCTTTATCCTGCGATTACGGTATTGCTGGCTCGGATCTTCCTGAAGGAGCGCCTGGAGCGTCACCAGGTAGTTGGGCTATACGGCGCAGGTATCGCCGTAGTCTTACTGACGATTTCCTAGTAAATTAAGGACCAATCGCCCACTAAGGGTGATTGAAGATTGGATCCAATCTGTGATAAATTGGATCCAATTCCAACGATAGGAAACCCAATGGCCGCGCCACAACATCCATTTGAGCTTTACGCGATCGACAGCCTGTTCAATGACGAACAGCTTGCAATGCGCGATGCAGTTCGCAAGTTCGTCGATGACCGGATTAAGCCACATGTTGGCCAATGGTTTGAAGATGGTGAGTTCCCAGCCCGCGAGTTGGCTAAGGAAATCGGCCAAATGGGTATGTTCGGTATGCACCTAGAGGGTTACGGCTGCGCTGGTACCGATGCTACTTCTTATGGTCTTGCCTGCCTGGAACTTGAAGCTGGTGACTCAGGTCTTCGTTCCTTTGTTTCCGTGCAGGGTTCCCTAGCAATGTTTGCAATTTGGAAGTTTGGTTCCGAAGAGCAGAAGCAAGAATGGTTACCACGTATGGCAGCTGGCGAAGCACTTGGTTGCTTTGGTCTAACTGAAGCTGATGCTGGCTCTAACCCAAGTGAAATGCGCACCAACGCTAAGCGTGATGGCGATGACTGGATTCTTAACGGCTCAAAGATGTGGATCACCAACGGAAACATCGCAGATGTCGCAATCGTTTGGGCCCACACCGACAACGGCATCGAAGGATTCGTAGTTCCAACTAACACTCCTGGCTTTAAGGCCAACTTGGTTAAGCACAAGATGTCACTTCGTGCTTCGATCACCAGTGAATTGGTATTTGAAAATGTTCGCCTGCCAGCTTCTGCGGTCCTTCCTGAAGTTCAGACGCTTCGTGGCCCACTTTCCTGCTTATCCGAAGCACGCTTTGGAATCTTGTTCGGGGTTGTTGGCGCAGCCCGCGATTGCTTGGAAACTGCGATTGACTACCAGTTGAACCGTCATCAGTTCAACCGTCCACTTGCTGCCTTCCAGTTATCACAGCAAAAGCTTGCTGACATGGCAATTGCAACCGGTAATGGAATGTTGCTAGCTGCTCACCTTGGCAAGCAAAAGGATCAGCACCTACTTCGCCCAGAGCAGGTAAGCGTTGGCAAGAAGAACAACGTACGTATGGCTCTTGAAGTTGCTCGCGAATCCCGCTCAATGCTTGGTGGATCTGGAATTACATTGGAATACCCAATCATTCGCCACATGAACAACTTGGAAAGCGTTTACACCTACGAAGGTACAAACGAAATCCACACCTTGGTTGTTGGTCAAGCACTTACCGGAATCGCTGCTTACGCCGACTACCAGGCCTAACAAGCTCAATAAAAAAGCCCCCGAACTCTCGGGGGCTTTTTTACTTAAGTAACTAGGCCTTGTAGTCGGCGTAAGCAGCAATTCCAGTAAGCGCTTGACCAACAACTAGAGTATGGATTTCGTTTGTGCCTTCGTAGGTGTAAACGCTTTCCAAGTTATTCATGTGGCGAATGATTGGGTATTCCAGCGTGATGCCAGATCCACCAAGCATTGAGCGGGATTCGCGGGCAACTTCAAGAGCCATGCGAACGTTGTTCTTCTTACCAATGCTGACCTGCTCAGGACGCAGTAA
>JBDLQS010000141.1:0-3805 GCA_039800445.1 Actinomycetota bacterium | reverse complement strand
AATTGTTTCGTATTGGAACACTGGCCAGGAAAGCCTAAAGAGTTTTGACGGTAACGCAGGCCTAGCTTTGGTGTACTTCGAAGCCGGGCTCGATACTGAAGAGGCTGCTGCAACGGCAAAGATTATTCAGGACACTTACGACAAAGAAGCTGTTGGTACGCGTGCCTACGTAGGTGGCATCGAAGTTCTTTATGAAGCAATTAATAGTCAGATAAAAGGCGATTTGCTGATTGCAGAAGCCATTGCAATTCCTCTGAACATATTGATGCTGTTGTTTGTTTTCGGAGCTGCCATTGCGGCTGGGCTACCAATGGTTGTAGCACTTGGCTCAATTGCTGGAAGCTTCTTTGCGCTTTACATAATCACGCAGTTTACGGATGTTTCCGTATTTGCCTTGAATCTAATCACAGGATTAGGTCTTGGTCTTGGTATTGATTACGCATTGCTAATTGTGAATCGATTCCGAGAAGAGTTAGCCAAAACTAATGATGTGAGTGCCTCGGTTATTAAGACGGTCACCACCGCTGGACGAACCGTATTTTTCTCAGGTCTAACCGTTGCTCTAGTTCTTGCCTCGATGATCTTGTTCCCGCAGTATTTCTTGAAGTCATTTGCTTATGCCGGCGTAAGTGTTGTGTTGTTTGCAGTATTTGCATCTCTAATCGCGCTGCCAGCAACTCTTGCTTTACTAGGACACCGAGTAGACAAATGGAAGATTCGTCGTGGCGATCTATCACCGAAAGAATCTGGCGCTTGGTCTTCGCTTGCAAACGCAGTAATGAAGCGGCCACTTCTGATAATCGTTGGCACCGTGACCTTGCTTCTTGCTTTGGCATCTCCAGCTTTGGATGCGAAATTCAGTCAAGTAGATGACCGAGTATTGCCAGCAAGTAACCCAGCAGCTATTGCTTCGGATCAAATCCGTGAGCGATTCGAAAGTCAGATTCCAGTCGAAGTTCTGGTTCCAATCTCAGTTTCTATTGACGAGGTAAATGACTACGCCAAGGAACTAGTCGCAGATCCAAATGTCATCAGTGCGCTGACTGGCGAAACATTCATTGAGGGTGAGGTTGTCGCGCCGCTGCCACCAGAGCAAGCAGTTAAGCCTTCCCAAGCGCATCACCGAATTACGCTTTACACCGATGTTGAATCTCGCAACATGGATGCCAAAGATTTAATACTTCGGTTACGTGCCATTCAACCGCCTGTTGAAAACACTTTGATTGGTGGGCAGGCTGCGATCTTTACTGATTCCCAGGCTGGAATCTCAGATAACTTGCCCGCTGTTTTGGGTTGGCTCACTATTGCAACTCTGATCATTTTGTTCCTCTTCACTGGAAGTGCAGTTCTCCCGATCAAGGCTGTGCTTTTGAATTTGATCAGCCTGGCTGCGACTCTCGGAGTTTTGGTTTGGGTATTCCAAGACGGAAATGCGATGTGGCTAGTTGGCGACTTCACGGTCACTGGAGCCCTTGATACGTCAACTTTGGTTCTCGTTGCCATTGTGGCGTTTGGACTGTCGATGGATTATGAGCTGTTCTTGCTGTCTCGAATTAAGGAAGAGCATGACAACGGCGCAGACACGAGAACTTCGGTAAGTTCAGGCCTTCAAAAATCTGGACGAATCATTACTGCTGCTGCAGTTCTTATCGCAATCGTATTCGCATGCTTCATGACTAGTGGTGTGACAAGTATCAAGATGCTTGGTCTAGGTGTTTCCTTCGCAATCTTGCTAGATGCCACAGTTGTTAGAGGCTTGCTGGTTCCAGCACTGATGCGCGTTGCTGGTGAATGGAACTGGTGGGCACCTAAGCCGCTACGAAAACTGCATGCTCGCTTCGGCATTACTGAATAAGAATTCAGAATTAGCTCATGGCAATTCTTATTGATCAAGCTCAGTGGCCTTGGCGCGATTGGTTATGGTGCCACATGATTAGTGACACTTCTGTTTCCGAGCTCAAGGAATTTGGTGCAGAACTTGGACTTCCAGAGCGGGGATTTCAGGGAGATCATTTTGATGTGCCTGAACATATGCGCGAAATCGCAATTGCCGCTGGCGCGATCGAAGTTAATACTCGAGATATCCTTAGAGCACTTTATGCTGCTGGACTTCGTCAACCGCCTAAGGAA
This sequence comes from Actinomycetota bacterium, assembly GCA_039800445.1. Lineage (GTDB taxonomy): Bacteria > Actinomycetota > Actinomycetes > S36-B12 > UBA5976 > UBA5976. The sequence continues at coordinate 1,675 of JBDLQS010000141.1, read as the reverse complement.
AGACGCGGCCGACCAAAGCAAGTTCCAATTCATCAGCCATAATGCTGTAGCAACTGCAATTGATTTGGGCCTTCTGGCACAATGAGCACATGAGCACAAACCAAATCAACAACACTCATGTCAATCTTGCGAAGTTTGCTTGGATGTCAATAGTTGTCAGCGTCGTTGTATTTGGAATGAAGATGGCAGCCTGGTGGGCAACTGGATCAGTCGGCCTACTCTCAGATGCACTTGAATCAACCGTAAATATCGTTGCAGCGGTAGTTGCCTTGTTTGCACTTCGCACTGCCATGAAACCTGCAGATGAACTGCATCACTTTGGTCGCGGCAAAGCTGAGTACTTTTCAGCATCAATCGAAGGCTTCATGATTTTGATTGCAGCTCTGATAATTGTCTACACAGCAGTTGAGCGAATCATCACACCTCGTGAACTTGAACAGATTGGCTGGGGCTTAACCATCTCAACCGTGGCAGCCGTTATCAATGGTGGTACCGCTTTGATTTTGTTACGTGCTGGCAAACTTCACCGATCACCAGTTCTGGTCGCTGATGGAAAGCATTTGATGACGGATGTCTGGACGTCTGCAGGTGTCATTGTTGGTGTTGGATTGGTGGCAATTACAGGCTGGAATCGTCTTGATGGAATTGTTGCCTTGGCTGTAGGCGTGAACATCATTGTTACCGGAATTAACTTACTTCGCAGTAGCACTGCTGGCCTGATGGATAAAGCACTATCTGATGAAGATCACTTAAAGATTGTCAAGGTTTTAACCAAGTATGAAAGTGACGAAGTAAAGTTCCACGAACTACAAACTCGGGAAGCTGGACGGCAACGTTTTGTTTCGATGCACGTATTGGTTCCTGGAGCTTGGACAATTCAAAAAGGTCACGATCTTTCCGAGAATTTAGAAGCAGACATAATTGCTGAACTTCCCAACACAATTGTTACAACTCACGTTGAACCGCTAGAAGATGAGCGCTCTTGGGCTGATCAAACTGAAGGCCAATATCGCTGGCGTTAGCTTTGTGAAATTTCCTTAGCGACCCGACGTTCTGTAAAGAAAGACATCAGTGGGATTGTGCCCGCTAGCATAATCAAAATTGTTTTAGTAAATGACCACTTCAATTTTGTAGACAACATAAAGGTTGCCACTACATAAACTGGGAAGAGATACCCATGTGCAGTCCAGGCAGCTGCATAAAACTGTGGCTCTGGGTTTTCCAATACTCGGACTGAAATCAGGAACGCCGTCAGAATCAATAGAACTGAACCAACAACTACCGCCATAATTCGGTAGAACAGCCATTGCTTTTCAAAATCTTCACGATTCATAGTCATGTCCTAAGTCTGCATTACTTTTGGCAATTTCTGCGAATTCCAACTCATCGCGCGCCACTCTCACCCACATCATTGCCACAATCCCAGCAAAGAAGAGCCAGTTAAATGTGTACGCAACGTTTTGCCAATTCAGGCCTTTGACCACTGGCTCAGAAAAAATTGGACTTACTGGCGTAAGTGAGTCAGTCCGTGAAGTCGCCACTAGATAACCATCATGCGCGATGGTTCTGGAATTCTCCACAATCAAATATGTTGTCAATGGCTTGATGTCATTAACTAACTTGAGGCCAGGAACGTCCTCACTTGGTTGCATAACTCCAGATACTGTTTCTATGC
>JBDLQS010000140.1:0-7853 GCA_039800445.1 Actinomycetota bacterium | reverse complement strand
GCTTCACCAATTGGGCGAACTTCAAGATCAGCGTAGATACTTTGAGCTGGACCAACTGATCCAGTGATTCGGTGCCGAGCTGCGGCTACAACGTCGCCAACAACTGAACTTGCAGTTGGGGCGCCACCAGCGCCACGACCATAGAACATAACTTGACCAGCAGCTTCGGCTTCCACGAATACAGCGTTGAATGCATCACGAACGCTAGCTAATGGATGGGTTACCGGGATCATTGCTGGGTGAACGCGAACGATTACGCCCTTGTCATCGTCAGTTAATTCTGCAATAGCAAGCAACTTAATTACATAGCCAAGTGACTTAGCTGCTGCGATGTCATCGGCGGTAACCTTCGTCATGCCCTCGCGGTAAACATCATCTGAAGTAACGTTGGTATGGAAAGCAAGACCTGCAAGAATTGCAGCCTTTGCTGCACTGTCAAAACCTTCAACATCTGCTGTTGGATCCGCTTCGGCATAACCCAAGTCTTGCGCTTCTTTTAGTACAACTGAATAGTTAGCACCATCGTTGTACATTTTTGACAAAATGAAGTTTGTTGTGCCATTAACGATTCCAAGAATCTTGGTAACTTTGTCGCCCGCTAAGGATTCACGTAATGGACGAAGTAGTGGAATCGCACCAGCTACTGCGGCTTCGTAATAGAGATCAACGCCGGCTTCTTCCGCCAACTTATGAAGGTGAGCGCCATGGGCAGCAAGCAAAGCTTTGTTTGCTGTGACAATCGAAGAACCATTAGCAATTGCTGATTCGATCAGAGTCTTGGCTGGTTCAATGCCGCCAATAACCTCAATCACAATGTCTGCACCGGATGCAGCTAGACCAGCAGCATCTTCGGTAAGAAGTTTGGAGTCAACGCCAGGGCGAGGTTTTGATGCATCGCGAACTGCGATTCCAGTTAACTTAAGTTCCCGACCAATGCGGGCTGTTAAATCGTCAGCACTCTCCGAAATCAACTGGGCAACTGAAGCGCCCACAGTTCCGCCACCAAGTAATGCAACCGTTAGCGGGGAACTCATTTTTTTCTCCTTATTAGTGGTGCGTATTAATAGGTATGTATTAATACTGTGCTGAAACCGAGAAATCCCCGAACTCCTGCGTGCTCTAAGTCTGGCAGAAACCCTTGAAACAAGCCAAAAGAAGCCGTTTAGGGCAGGTGATCAATTAGGCTTTAGTCAAGATTTCGAACAACGGGGTAACAAATGAGAACTTCAAAGTCATTTCAAGTGCTGTCCAAAGTGCTAATAGTTCTGGGCACTTTCGCCCTAACACTTGGTGCATTTGCGGGAATCGTAAACAACAATCTACTAAATGGCCCAAAGTTGGCTGACCATATCGAGAGCATTCGCCAGGATCCCGCTGTTATCGCCAAAATGAGCGTTCAATTGGCTGATGTGGTTATTGAGAAAGCACCGAATGCTGCCCCGTTTCGTCCAGTTATCGAAAATGCTGCCGCAAAGATTCTTTCAAGTGACGCCCTTTCGGAACCAATTCGTGGCGCCGCAGTTCAATTACGTGATGCATTCGTAAAGGGTCAAGCACTAAAACTTGAATTTACCGAGACAGCAAATGTTGCAATCGAAAAAGTCAACATGTTTGCCCCACAGCTTGGGATTGAACCAATTGCAGAACTGAGCCTTGAGCCACCTGCTGGCAGTATTTTGGCAACTATAAACACGTTGCAAACAGTTTTGAAGGTTTCTGACACCCTTGCTGTTGCGTTACCGATTGCTGCTGCTGTTATTTTCATTGCCGTTATCTTGCTTGCCCCTTATCGCCGCCAAGGGGCGCAGCGAGTTGCTAAATCTGTGATGATTTCAGGTGGCATCCTTGCCGGAATCAGTGCAGCGATTTGGATTGCAACAAACATATTCGGTCGCGATCCTGAAATCGGTATTTATTTAATCGCCTCCTGGAATCAATTTGATGCTGCGTTTTGGATTCCAGCTGCGATTTTGATCGTGGCAGGTGGAATGGCTTACACATTGCTAGGTGGAGTTTTACCTGACGTCGATGTACCAAATGAAGTTGCAAAAACTTGGAAAAAGATTTGGGCCAGACCAGCAAACCTTTGGATTTCATTTGCTCGCGCCATCATTTTTGTCGCCCTTGGCGCATTTATGGTGATGAATACTCAAGTTGCATTACGTGGCTTGCTGTTTATTGGATCGGCATTCATGATCGCAACTGCCATCTTCGAGTTCAATCGACTTCTTGTTAGATCTATTGAAAAAGAGAAAGCTAGTTAACTCCGGCATCGAAGGCCAAGAGATCTTCAATAGTTTCTTTACGAAGTAATACTTGGGATTTGCCAGCAGCAACACTTACTGCAGCTGGACGCGGAATGTGGTTGTAATTGCTTGCCATAGATCGGCAATAAGCGCCTGTAGCTGCAACAGCAATTAAGTCCCCTGGTTGAGTGTCGGCCGGTAACTCGATGTCCCGAACCACGATATCGCCACTTTCGCAATGCTTTCCAACTACTCGAGATAAAACCTTTATGGCATCGGAATCACGATTTGCAATCACAGCGGTGTACTCCGCGTCGTAAAGCGCGGTTCGAATATTGTCGCTCATGCCACCATCTACAGATATATAGTGGCGAGTGATGCCGCTATCTAATTCAACTGGCTTTACGGTTCCAACTTCATAAAGCGTGATGCCAGGATTTCCGATGATGGCACGGCCTGGTTCAACGCTAATCTTTGGAACCGCAATATTTACCCGGGCACATTCCGTGCGAACAATATCCAAAATTGATTTAGCCATTACATTTACATCAAGTGGGTCATCACCATCTACATATGCAATGCCCATGCCACCACCAACGTCTATTTCGCTGACTGAAACTCCGTGACGATCCTTGATTTGCACCGCGAAGTCAACAACTCGGTGAGTTGCTAATTCAAAACCGGTGGCATCAAAAATTTGAGATCCAATGTGTGAATGAAGTCCGGCAAGTGACAGAGCATCACATTCCAAAACGTTGTCCACCGCGGCCATCGCCATTCCGGAAGCAGTCGACAACCCAAACTTTTGATCCTCGTGAGCTGTGGAGATTGCTTCATGAGTATGGGCTTCAACGCCAACAGTTAGTCGCAGTAAAACCTGCTGAACGATTCCAGCAGCTGCGGCGACAGAATTTAAGCGTTCAATTTCGATCAAGCTGTCAATGACCACTCGGCCAACGCCCACTTCGACGGCTCGCTCTAAGTCCTTAACGCTTTTGTTGTTGCCATGCATAACTATCTGCTTTGGATCAATGCCAGCGCGAAGCGCAACTTCTAATTCACCAGCACTTGCGACATCAATTCCAAGGCCTTCTTGATTTACCCACTGGGCAACTTTCGTTGTTATGAAAGCCTTACCGGCGTAGTGAACGCTGGTTTCTATATCTGAAACAGTGAATGCAGCCACATAGTCTCGGGCACGTTTACGAACATCTGCTTCGTCAAAAACATAAAGTGGGGTTCCGTATTGTTTTGCCAGTTCAGTAACCGTCACATCACCGATTGAGATTTCTCCATGGCTATTACGGGTCGCAGACGCGGGCCATATCAATGGGTTTAAATCCGAAGCCATGATTACATCCTGTCGGGTGCGCTAACACCCAGCAATTCAAGACCGTTGAAAATCACTTGACGCGTTGCAGCGCATAGCCAAAGCCTTGCAATGTTTAGCTCAGTAACTGGCTCGTCCCCTTGTGGCAGAACTCGGCAAGCAGCGTAGAACGAGTGGTAGCTGGTTGCTACTTCCTCTATATAGCGAGCAATTCGGTGAGGCTCACGAAGTTCGGCAGCCGATGCGACCACGCGTGGATAATCAGCCAAAAGTCCAAGCAGGGCGCCTTCCCGATCGTCGGTTAACTGCGATGGATCAAAAGTTGCTGGATCCCAATCTGAAGTATTCGCCGGTATCAATCCAAGTTCAGCAGCATTTCTAACAACCGATGCAATGCGGGCGTGTGCGTATTGCACGTAATAAACCGGATTGTCATTGGTGCTTGATACCAATAAATCAAGATCAAGAACTAGTGGTGACTCGACTGGGTAGCGAATCAATGAATAACGCGCTGCATCCACGCCAACTTCATCGACAAGATCTTCAAGTGTGATGATGTTGCCGGCGCGTTTTGAAAGTCGAACCTCTTCGCCATTCTTGAGCATCTTTACCATCTGCCCAATCAGGAGCTGAATGTTTTCATCTGGATTATCTCCAGCACAAGCTGCAACTGCGCGAAGTCGGTTCACGTATCCGTGGTGGTCAGCACCCAATAAATAGATACATAGGTCGTAACCTCGATTGCGCTTATCTACGTAATAGGCAGTATCGGATGCAAAGTAAGTCAATGCGCCATCAGCCTTGATTAGAACGCGATCTTTATCATCATCGAAATCACTGGTTCGAAGCCAAGTTGCGCCTTCTTCGACAAACATATGTCCCTGAGACTTTAGCTTTTCAAACCCTCGATTAACTGCTCCTGAAGTGTGAAGCGATTTTTCAGAAGTCCAAACATCAAAATGAGTATTGAAGTTATCTAAAACTCGTTTTTGATCTGCGAGTTGTAAAGCGTATGCAGCATCGCGAAATGCATCGCTGCGCTGCGGTTCTGGCAATTCTTTAATTCCTGGATTTTGCGAAACTACTTGCTTAGCAAGCTCTGGAATGTAAGCGCCGTGATAACCATCTTCTGGAATTGCTTCGCCTAATGCGGCAGCCTTTACTGAATTCCCAAACTTATCCATTTGAACGCCAAGATCGTTGATGTAAAACTCACGCGCAGATTCAGCGCCTTCAGCTTCAAGAACGCGAGCAATCGCATCGCCCACTGCAGCCCAACGAGTGTGACCTAAGTGCAGTGGACCGGTTGGGTTTGCAGAAATGAATTCCACATTTATCTTTTTGCCAGATAACTGCGTACCACGACCAAAACTATTTCCTTTAGCAATGATGTCTCGCGCTAGCTCACCTTGACTTGCAGCATCCAGCCGGATGTTTATAAATCCTGGGCCTGCAATTTCAACACCTTCTACACCTGGAAGTTCTTGCAGAATTGGTTGCAGAATTTCTGCTGCTGCACGCGGATTCAACCCAGCTTTTTTACCCACTTGCATAGCGACATTGGTTGCCCAATCTCCATGATCCAAATTTTTTGGCCGTTCAACCACGATTTCAGATGGGATGTCATCGGTAGATAAATTCAATTGCCCACTGGAAATTGCACTAAGCAAGGCGGCCCTAATGTGGCCAGCTAATTCCTGTGGGGTCATACAAACTAAGACTAGCGAAAGCCTTGCAAATTAAGGAAATCCCCCACCAATGAATGGCTAAGGTTTCTTGATGACCTGGCTCACAACAGATACCGAATTCTCACGATGTGCTGCCTGAAGTGCAATGGATTTTTCCACGTCTCTGGCCTTAAGGGCTGCCACCATGGTCCGGTGTTCTTGATTCATGTGGGCAAGATTTGCTGGCGCTGCGAAGTAGACCCCGCGATAGGCATCAGTGGCATCCCACTGATTCTTGATCAAACGCACCAGTCGAGGCATGTTACTTGCCTCAAACAATGCGAAGTGGAATCTGCGGTTCGCAGCAGTAACTGCTGATACATCTTGCGACTTAGCAGCTGCCTCAACATCATTCAAGATATCTTCGAGGTATTCAATATCTTCGTCAGTCAGTAGCGGAACTCCAACTCGAATTGCTTCGTCTTCTAGAAGTGAGCGAATTCGGTAAACCTCAACTAGATCGTCAACACTTAAGTCGGCAACAAAATAGCCGCGGTGTGGGTGATACGTGACTTGACCTTCACCTTCGAGAACTTTAAGAGCTTCGCGCAACGGCACACGACTTACGCCAAGACTTGCAGCAAGTGCATCTTGAACTACTTGCTGGCCAGGTTCAAGTTGTCCGGATGCAATTAAGACTCGAAGTTCGCGAAGAACTCCTTCTTGGGCTGTTACGTTCTCGCTCATTCTTCATCCAAACTTGGAGGGGCCACGGCATACCGAACTGGCGTTTGGGAAAACGTAATTGGGTTAGCAACTTGCTTACGTTCTTCACCCTCTTGATTAATTGTGATGATTGGATTTAACTCCAAAGATTCAGCCAGTGCGAAAGCTTCGGAGATTGAATTGATTGGCCCACACGGCACTCCAGCATCAGAAAGTAACTTCCACCAATGGTCCGCTCCATTCTTGGCAAACTGCTTCACTAACAGCTCATTTAGTTCGACTCGATTAGCAACTCGATCTGGATTGGTAGCAAATTTTGGATCTGCTGCAATTGCTGGAATTCCCAGTTCTTGGCACAACTTTGCAAACTGTCCATCGTTACCAACTGCGACAACAATTGGTCGATCTGAAGTTTGATACACCTCATATGGACTAATTGATGGGTGGGCATTTCCGAGAATGCCAGGAACGACATCACCAGAAATAAATGAGCTTGCTTGATTTACCATCGCGGACAGCAAGGAGGACAAAAGGTTGACTTCGATTTGTTGACCTTCGCCAGTTGCATTTCGATGATTCAAGGCAGCCAGCAGACCAATCGTGGCGTGCATTCCAGTGATTACATCCACTAGTGCAACGCCGACCTTTGTTGGCTCGCCGGGAGCAGGTCCAGTAACACTCATCAAGCCACCCATAGCTTGAACCAGTAAGTCATAACCTGGCATCGCTGCTCCAGCACCTGAACCAAATCCGGTGATTGAACAGTAAATTACATTTGGCTTTAAGTTCTTTACTGCCTCGTAGTCCAATCCGAATTTCTGACTGTTACTTGGTGGAAAGTTGTGAATAACAATGTCGGCACGCTTGATTAGTTCATGGGCTTCAGCTAAACCCGCTGGATTTGTCATATCTATAGCAACTGATGTCTTATTTCGATTCACTGATTCGAAATAAGTTGCTCTGCCGGCTGCGTCATATGGTGGACCCCAGTGGCGAGTATCGTCGCCGACCTCAGGACGCTCAACCTTAATTACGGTGGCACCCATGTCACCAAGCAACATAGTTGCGTATGGCCCAGCTAAAACCCGAGTGAAATCGGCAACGACAATTCCGTCTAGTGGTCCCATGTGAAGATTGTATCCAATCTTGTAGGTCTCCTTGAAATCAAGCACTGAACCATTCCTACAACTTGATTGATTTAAGCAATTACTCTGATTGCAGGTGAATGAATCTGAAAAGATAAGGGCTTATAGCATTCTCGCGGTACATAGATTCTTGCAGTCCACAGATACATATATAAGGGGAAAAAATGACTACAACAGTTTGGCACAATGGCAAAGTTTGGATTAATGAAACCCAGACTTCGAATGCACTTGCTGCTACCGATGGCTTGATTGTTGCTCATGGTGATGCTGCCCTTGCTTTGAATGCAGATGAAAAAATCGACTTAAAGGGTGCAACCCTGTTACCAGGTTTTGGCGATGGCCATGCTCACCCAGTATTTGGTGGCATTGAAACTTTGTTCGCGCCAGTGCGCGGCCCAGAAAAACTGGAACAGTTACTCGAGGCAGTAAAAACTTGGGCAGATGCCAACCCAGATGCGCCATGGGTTCGCGGTGAAGGTTATGACCCAAGCCTTTCGCCACGTGGTGAGTTTGACGCCAAGTGGCTAGACGAAATTGTTCCTGATCGTCCAGTTGTATTACGCGCGATGGATTACCACACTGCTTGGGTGAACACGAAAGCGCTAGAGCTTGCAGGTATCACCAAGGACACACCTCAACCAGACGATGGTGAAATTTCATTGCGTGAAGATGGCACGCCATCGGGCACCCTTCGTGAATGGGGTGCTTGGAAAATGGTTTATGACTTATTGCCACCGCT
>JBDLQS010000139.1:0-2696 GCA_039800445.1 Actinomycetota bacterium | reverse complement strand
ATCGCCACTAGATAAGACTAATCCAACTCACTTAATCTTTGAGCCACTGGACCTGCGGACTGCGAGCAGTAGAACGATGGCACTGAGAACCAAAACCCAGTATGGGAACTTTGTACTAAATGTTTTCTCGCTGATCAGTGGTGCTTCACCAGTCACAATTGCTGATTCAAACTGATTAGTCCTGCCTGTTACTGAACCGTCATTTTGAATCAGTCCTGAGATCCCTGAAGTGCTAGCAACTAGGAATGCACGCTGAGTTTCAATTGCGCGGAATCGAGTGATTGCAAACTGTTGTTCGGGCTGAGTTGTATTGCCGTATGTCGCGTTATTGGTTTGCACGGTGATTACTTGGGCACCGGAATTGATTGTGCCGTAGATGTGATTGGCGTAGGCAACTTCAAAACAGATGACATCTCCAACTTGCATGCCAGCGACATTAAAGACACCTGGGGTCTCCCCTGGCACAAAATCATTTGGGATTTGATCAAAACGCGTGATCCACTTTGCAAGAAAATCGCGGAGTGGAAGGTATTCACCAAATGGCACCAAGTGATTCTTGGAATAGATCTGTGACGGTCCATCTGCCGTCCACATGATTCCAGAGTTGGTTGGTCCCTCACCTTTTGATCCAGAGCTGTACCAAGTGGTTCCTCCTATCAAGATCGGCACCTCACTTCGCGTTGCGAGTTTATTGATAGCGTCGGCCGCAATACCTGGCACTAAGGGATCAAGATCAGTGCCGCTCTCGGGCCAAACGATTAAATCTGGCTTTTTAGTCACGCCGCTCTCAATATCGGTTAACAACTGTTCCGTGGTCTTTACATGGTTATTTAGGACGGCTACTCGCTGCGTGCTGAGATCATTGCCAACTCGTGGCACATTTCCTTGAACTGCGGCAAGTTCAATCGATTCGTTCGAAGTGAAATTATTCACGCTAGCGGCAGATAACGATATGAAAAGCAGAATAGTCAGTGCCGTGATTGAGCGAAATTTCAAGAACTTAATAATTACTGTGGCACAAACTGCTACTGCCCCACTAACCAAAGCCTGGCCACCCAGAGTGGATAAGCCGACTAAGGGTCCATCTACTTGGCTATAGGCCAGCAGACCCCACGGGAATCCACCCCATGGCCAGTTAGCTCGGATTGCCTCCAAGATGACTACTACTGCAGCAGGCTGCACATAAAACCACTTTGATTTTGAATCAATCGGCAGCAAAGCAAACAGTAACCAAGGCAGAGTGCACAATATGACTAAACCAAGCCAAGCATCATTGCCTAGAACGCTGACCCACTGCACATGAAATGCAAAAAACGTTAAGGCAAAGGCAAGAGTGAGTTTAAATCGAGTTTTACGTGGTTTTGAATCCAAGGTAAGCAGCAGGATTGCCATGCCAAAGATGCTCGCCCACCAATGGTTTGGATAGAACGACCACGCGACAATTGCGCCGGCGGCTATTGAGGCTAGGAATCGCATAAAAATTTAAAGGACTACAAGCTCACGAGTTGTGTTATTCGCACTCTTAATTCCATCTTCCGTGCAAGTAACGATGTCTTCGATGCGCGCGCCGTACTTACCCGCAAAATAGAATCCAGGTTCGATCGAGAAAGCATGACCTGGAACTAACAAAGACTTGTTACCTAGGACTATGTATGGCTCTTCATGCGTCTCCATGCCGATGCCATGTCCTGTGCGATGAATGAATTGCTCACCTAAGCCAGCTGACTCAAGTACGTCTCTGGCTGCGGCATCTACTGACTCACAACTAACACCTGGTCGGGCATGCAATCTCGCAGCTTCTTGGGCAGCCAGCAAAACTTCATAGTGCTCTAGATATTCCGCAGGAGGCTCACCACAGACATACATTCGAGTGCAATCACTACAGTAACCACTCGCCATAGTTCCACCAATGTCCACTACAACCGGTTCGCCTGCCTGGATGACACGATCCGATAGTTCGTGATGCGGACTGGCGCCATTTGGACCACTTGCAACGATCACAAAGTCGACGGTTACGTGTCCGGCAGCCAAGATAGCTTCGGCAATGTCCTTGCCAACTTCACGTTCAGTTCGTCCGGGGCGTAACCACTTATGCATGCTCATGTGTACTTGATCAATTGCGGCGCCAGCTTCATGTAGGTAAGCAACTTCATCAAGTGTCTTGACTTCTCTTATGTCGGAAAGTAACTTGCCAGCTAGTTCAACATTATTCCCAGACGCACCTTGAATTCCAAATGCCTTTTCAACCCACATCAAGTTGTTCACTAAAGGACGCTGAGCCTTACCTACTGCAGATAACAGAATCGAATAAGGATCTTGGGTTTCTTGCCAGTCCAAAAGCTCGATGCCCATGTCAGGAACATTGTGTGCCAGAGCCGATGGTTTTTCAAGTGTTGGAACAATCATCCAGGCATCGCCATTGCTTCGAACCGCTAAACAAGTTAAGCGCTCAAGTGGCAGTGCGTCGTATCCAGTTAAGTACCGAAGATCAGCACCTGGCGTCACAAAGATGATGTCGTGTTCAGTTTGGGCTAATTGCTGAGCAACTCTGGCAATCCGTTCCTGATGCATTTTCGACATAAGGCTAGGCTACCCAATCAATATTCAAAGTCTTTAAGAATCTCTTGATCTGGCGTTCAATCCCCCAGGCATCCGTAAGCTCCTGCAAACTTTGGGAATCTTTGACTTTGCTCGGC
>JBDLQS010000138.1:0-11516 GCA_039800445.1 Actinomycetota bacterium | reverse complement strand
TGAGTGACGCATTAGTCGCAGAAGCCCGTTCAGATTTTGGTAAGGGCGCAGCACGTCGCCTTCGCCGTGACGGCAAAGTTCCAGCAGTGGTTTACGGGCACGGAATTGCTCCAATCCACGTTGCATTTGATGCACATACCTTGAGACTTACCCTTCGCAAGAAAGTAACTTCTCTTGACATCGTTCTTAATGGAAAAACTGAAACCGTTGCACCACGCGACCTTCAGATTGATCCAGTAACCCGCGGTATCGAGCACGTTGATTTGGTTTACGTAACAGCAGCAGAAGCAGCAACATTAGCTCGCGATGCGGCTGAATCACATGCACGTCAAGAAGCGGATGCTGCAGCAGCAATCGCATTGGCAGAATCAAAGGCTGCAGCTCGCGCTGAAGCTGATGCTGCGAGCGATGCACCTGCCGCAGGAGCAGGAGCAGAAGCTGGCAGTAGCGATGCACCTGCAGAGGAAACTGCAGAGTAAGACCGTGTCAGATAGCGGTGCGTGGCTTGTAGTGGGACTCGGTAACCCGGGTCCCACTTACGCATCCACGCGCCACAACATCGGTGCCATGGTTATCGATGAATTGGTTTCTCAGAATTCAGAAAAGTTAACCCGACACAAAAAAGCACTCGCCGAGGTTTGCGAAACTCGAATTGGTGGCGCGCAAGCAGTTTTAGTTAAACCGCTTTCGTATATGAATGAATCTGGTGGGCCAGTAAAGGCACTAGCAAAGTTTTACAAAGTTGAGCCAGAACAAATCATCGTTCTGCACGATGAGCTAGACATCCCACTTGCTACGATTCGCGTGAAGCTCGGTGGTGGGGATAACGGCCACAATGGTTTGAAATCAATCCGGTCTGCAATGGGCAGTGGAGATTGGTTCCGGGTACGTCTAGGTATTGGTCGGCCACCAGGACAGCAAGATCCCGCAGATTTTGTCTTACGAAACTTTGGCAGCACTGAAAGTGCTGAAGTTGAGATTTTGAAGTCGCAAGGGCGTGAAGCAGTTTTAGCTTTGATTACAAAAGGATTGATTGAAACGCAGAATTTGTATAACTCATGAATGATCATGAGTTAGCACGCAAACTTGCCCGCGAAACTGGAACCTTACTTATGGGCTTGCGTAAGCATGCCGCAAGCTTGTCAGCTGGTGAGGATGAAACTCATTCAGTTTTGGCAGAAGAAGTGCTCGGCAGCGAAGGCGACCGAGTTGCGCATGATTACTTGATGGAACAGTTTTCCACCCATCGACCAAATGATGTTGTGCTCAGCGAAGAAGGTGATCTAGAAGTTGCTCGACTTAACGCTGAGCGGGTCTGGATTATTGATCCACTTGATGGCACTGCGCAGTACGCAACAGGTGGTGAAGATTTCGCAGTTCATATCGCGCTATGGGAATCCGGTTCCCAGAATGTGGGCCAAATCAGTGCTGCCAGCGTTGCAGTCCCAGCTCGAAATGAGCTTTGGTCAATGGATGAACTGGCTCAGACTTATAAGCCAACGGGCGCACCAATACGAATATTGGTATCCCGAAGCCGCCCGCCACGCGAGATCTCTGCAGTAGTCAAAAAACTTGAAGCAACTTTTCCAGAGCGAGGTCGTGTGGAAGTAATTCCAATGGGATCAGTTGGTGCAAAAGTGAGCGCCATCGTCGCTGACAATGCCGATGTCTATTTCAACTCTGGTGGATTCTATGAGTGGGACCTCGCTGCGCCGCTAGGTATCGCACTTCATAACGGACTTTCAGTTTCTGACTGCAGTGGCAACCCGATTGAACTAAACAAGGTGAACTTGAAAGTAAAAGACATTTTGATTTGTCGCCCCGAGCTAACTGCGACCATAGTTGACGCTCTGGAAACTAAATGACACTTAAGTTGATTAGCGATGCCATCGCTAACGATCAAATAGTTCAAGGCGCGCTATCGGACCTGGATTCAGGGTTAAAGGTTCGATTAGCAGTGACCAAAAGTGCGATCCCATATGTGGGCGCAACCGTAGCCAAAACCCGACCAGTTGTTTTGATTGCGGCCACTGAAAGAGCTGCCCAAGATTTAGCTAACGCACTCACCGACTTTGTTCCAGAAGAAAACATCGCAGTGTTTCCAGCCTGGGAAACTTTGCCGCATGAGCGACTAAGTCCCAGTAGCGACACTGTTGGTAGGCGAATGGCGGTCTTGCGCAGACTGGCGCATCCAAACGAAGTGGCACCTATTTCTGTTTTGGTAACGAGCGCTCGTGCATTCATTCAACCCATAGTTGCCGGGCTAGGTGATGTCCCAGCACTAACGATTTCAACCGGTGATGAATTCCCACTTGAAAAACTAGTTTCAGAACTTTCTCGATTGGGATTTGATCGAGTTGATTTGGTTGATCGACGCGGCCAGTTTGCAGTTCGTGGTGGCATTGTTGACCTCTTTCCGCCAGCTTTAGAACATCCACTACGCGTTGAGTTCTGGGGTGACACGGTCGAAGAGATTCGCACATTTTCCATCGCTGATCAACGCTAATTGGGCATCGCAGTTGATCAGATTTTTGCCACAGCCTGTCGGGAACTCTTAATCACTGAAGATGTAGCCGCAAAAGCTGCGAGCTTGATCCCTGCACACCCAGAGTTATCTGAGATGTTAGAAAAGGTTGCCGCTGGAATAGCAGCTGAAGGTATGGAAAGTTTGATTCCAGTTCTGGTGCCAAAGCTGGAAATGCTCATCGATGTAATCGATTCAAAAGCGGTAATCATTGAGGCAGAACCAGAGCGATTAGAAACCAGAGCTCATGAATTGGTTTTAACTAGCGCTGAGTTTTTAGAAGCATCATGGAGCAATGCCACCGCAGGCAACGTCTCACCAATTGATCTGGAAGCAAGTGCATTCCGGGATTATCGAGAACTTCGAGAGGTAAGTGTTTCGCATGCCTGGCTTGGCTTAACAACTTTGGCCGGTCCACTAGATGAATCTCCAGATATTGAAGCGACTCCAGATTATCGTTCCAAAATCGAAGACTTCGTTGCTGACATTCGCACCTGGTGGAAAGCAGGTTCCCGAGTAGCAGTTTCGATGGCAGGCCATGGTTCAACAGAGCGCTTGGTTGCAACTTTGATGGAGTTAGGAATTCCGGCACGTCAAACGGATGAACTAACCGTGAACTTAAAAGATGAAGTCATTGAAGTAACCGTTGGTCACCAAGAATTTGGAATTCATGTTAAATCTGCCGGTTTAGTTCTGGTTACTGAAGTTGACTTATTTGGTAGTCGGGATGCTTCAAAGGAAAACAGATCCTTACCAAGTAAGCGTCGAGTCGTTATTGATCCACTAACTCTGAAGAGTGGTGACTTCGTAGTTCACGAACAGCATGGTGTTGGTAAATACATCGAGATGTCCCAGCGCACTGTGGCTAATGCAACGCGCGAATATTTGGTGATTGAATACGCGGCCAGTAAACGTGGCCAACGCGGGGATCGACTTTACGTTCCAAGTGACCAACTAGATCAAGTAACTAGATACGTTGGTGGCGAAGCGCCTTCACTCAATCGTCTTGGTGGCGGGGACTGGGCAGCAACTAAATCGCGAGCTCGTCGAGCAGTCCGGCAGATTGCTGGGGAACTGATCCGACTTTATGCAGCTCGAATGGCAAGTAAAGGCTTTGCATTCTCGCCAGATAGTCCTTGGCAACGCGAACTTGAAGACGCTTTTGAATACGTCGAAACTCCAGATCAACTTGTAACTATCGATGAAGTTAAGCGCGATATGGAAAATGATGTTCCGATGGACCGATTGGTCTGTGGCGATGTGGGATACGGAAAAACTGAAATTGCCGTGCGTGCTGCATTCAAGGCAGTCCAAGACGGCAAGCAAGTTGCCATCTTGGTTCCAACAACTTTGTTGGTCCAGCAACACTTTGAAACCTTCTCACGACGGTATGCACAGTTTCCCGTTAAGTTGGCTGCGCTTTCGCGGTTTCAAACCGATGCCCAAGTTCGTGAAGTCATAAAGGGAATTGCTGATGGTTCCATCGACATGGTTATTGGTACTCATCGCTTATTCAATCCAGAAGTTCGGTTCAAGGATCTTGGCTTAGTGGTTGTTGATGAAGAACAGCGATTTGGTGTTGAACATAAAGAACACCTAAAAGCACTCCGAACAAATGTGGACATGCTCACTATGTCAGCAACACCAATCCCACGAACCCTTGAAATGGCTGTAACTGGATTGCGTGAAATGTCTACGATTCAAACCCCGCCAGAAGAACGACACCCGGTATTAACCACAGTGGGTCCGTATGACGAGAAATTCATCACCGCAGCCATTCACCGCGAACTAATTCGTGACGGACAAATCTTCTTTGTTCACAATCGAGTGGAGAGCATCAATCGAGTTGCAACCAAGTTGTCGGAATTAGTCCCAGAAGCTCGAATCGCAGTAGCACACGGACAGATGAATGAACATACTTTGGAACAGATCATTGTTGATTTCTGGGAACACAAGTACGACATTTTGGTATCGACCACAATTATTGAAAGTGGTCTAGACATTCCAAATGCAAACACATTGATTGTGGATCGCGCTGACACATTTGGTTTGTCGCAACTACATCAGTTGCGTGGCCGGGTTGGTCGAAGTCGGGAACGTGGCTACGCCTACTTCTTGTACTCGCCGGACAAACCATTGAGCGAAAACGCACATGACCGACTCTCAACGATCGCAGCCCACACCGATTTAGGTTCTGGCATGGCAGTAGCTATGAAGGATCTGGAAATTCGTGGCGCAGGCAACTTACTTGGTGGTGAACAGAGTGGCCACATTGCAGATGTTGGTTTTGATCTTTACGTTCGGCTAGTGAGTGAAGCCGTGGAAGAAGTTAAAACCGGCGGAGCTGCAGTCGTTGAAGATGTCGTAAAAGTTGAATTACCTGTCGATGCGCATTTGCCACACAGTTACGTTCCAGAAGAGCGACTTCGACTCGAGGCTTACCGCCGCTTAGCAGACGCGCGAACTAATGAAGATGTAACGGGAGTAGTCGAGGAGCTGGCCGATCGATACGGATCGATGCCAGCACCCGTTGAAACCTTGATTTCGATCGCCAGATTGCGGGTCTCATTACAGGCCGTGGGGATAACCGAAGTAATTGCAACCTCTAGCCATGTCAAGTTTTCCCCAGTTGAACTTCCAGAATCTAAAGTGCTGCGATTAAACCGGTTGTATCCCGGATCGGTAATAAAGCCCGCAACTCGTGTGATTGTTGTGCCTAGACCAAAGGGCGCACTGATCGGATCAGCAAGCCAAGCCGCAGATATCGACCTAGTTGAGTGGGTTAATACCTGGGTGTCAGCAGTGGTTGCATCTTCATAATAAAATTAGAAGGTTGGTTCTTGAAAGGAACATCTGTGAAACTTCGATTAATTGCAACTTTAATTCTCGGTGTTGCAGTTTTATCTGGATGCTCTGATTCACCAAAACTTGCTGGTAGCGCTGTTGTTATCAATGGCAAAGTTATCCCAGCTTCAGCAGTCGCAGACCGCGTTGACAAAGTACGTGCTCAAATCCAAGAAACAGATCCATCATTGCTAAGTGAAGTACCAAGTTTGGTCCAAATCAATCAGCGCACTGTGGATCACTTTGTCCGTGCCTCACTTTTTGAAGAAGCAGTTGCTCGCGAAGGCATAAAGGTAACGGATCGCGATGTCGAGGCATACCGAGATGAAATTTTCGCACAATACTCAAAGGAATCAATCGAAGCCCAGCTTGTGGCTCAGAACGCAGTGCCCGCAGATGATGTCGAAGGATTTATGTACGAGATCATGGTGCAACGCATTCTGATGGAAAAACTTGCACCAGGCGCCGACAACCAAACCCAATTCTTGGCTATGACAGATTACTTAACAGCATTGAGTGAAGAACTTGGCGTGGAATTGAATCCTAGATTTGGTAAATGGGATCCAAGCAACCTCATCAGCACACCAGGTGATGAAACTTTGGCAGTGCCACTACCTGTCTCACTAGGTTAAATTGAAAATGACTTCACCTGTAGAACATCTTGTCCAGGTGATGGACCAACTTCGAAGTCCAGGCGGCTGTCCTTGGGATGCTGAACAAACTCACGAGAGTCTGGCGCGCTATTTGCTCGAAGAAACTTATGAAGCCCTAGAGGCAATGGATCAAGGTGACTTAGGTTCACTGCGCGAGGAACTGGGCGACTTACTTTTGCAGGTTGTGTTTCACGCTCGGATTGCTCAAGAATCTGACTCCACCTTTTCGTTAGACGCAATCGCGCAAGGTGTTGTAGACAAATTGGTTCGACGCCACCCTCATGTATTCACTGACCTAGTGGTTTCATCAAATGAAGAGCTTGAAGCTAACTGGGCAAAGATTAAAGAAGAAGAGAAACATCGCGAATCAGTTACCGATGGTGTGCCACAGGCGATGCCAGCACTTCAGCTTGCTACCCAGTTGATTTATCGGGCGCGAAAGAGTGGAGTTGTCGCGGGGGATTCACAAACTAAAGAATCTTTACGTGAAGTCATTGGGGAAGTTAGCCAAGACCAGATCGCTGCGCTTTTAGTTGCAACGGTAGAACTAGCCCGCGAAGCTGATATTGATGCGGAATCAGTTTTGCGCGCAGAAATGATGCGCTATCGCAGCAAAGTCAGGGAATCAGAAGGCCTTTAATCATTGGCATTTCAAAATAGATCTGCCAAATCGCTAGACTTTATTTATCGGCGAGCAAGCCTCGCAGTCCCGCTTTGAAACTATTGGAGTCATCCTGTGTCAAGTATTTCTGATGTTAGAGCCCGTGAGATTTTAGATTCCCGCGGCAATCCAACGGTTGAAGTCGAAGTCACTCTTGACGATGACAGTGTTGGCAGAGCAGCAGTTCCATCAGGTGCATCCACGGGTGCATTCGAAGCAGTCGAATTGCGCGATGGTGACGAACGCTACTTGGGTAAAGGTGTAATCCAGGCCGTTATTGCGGTTGAAGATGAAATCATGCCAGCTGTAATTGGATTTGACGCAACGGACCAGAGATTTATTGACGACACCATGATTGCTCTAGATGGCACACCAAATAAGGCTCGCTTAGGTGCAAATGCAATTCTTGGTGTGTCCATGGCAGTTTCAAAAGCTGCAGCACAGTCTGCTGGCCTGCCTTTGTATCGCTACATTGGCGGACCTAATGCTCATGTACTTCCAGTTCCAATGATGAACATTATTAATGGTGGTGCACATGCTGATAGCGATGTTGATTTCCAAGAATTTATGATCGCCCCAATTGGCGCAGATTCATTTCACGACGCACTAAGAATGGGCGCTGAGGTTTATCACTCACTCAAGAGCGTTCTTAAATCAAATGGACTTTCAACCGGCTTAGGTGATGAAGGTGGCTTTGCACCTAACTTGCCAAGCAATCGTGCAGCCCTTGAGCTGATTTCGGAAGCGATCACAAAAGCAGGATTCAAGCTTGGTTCTGATGTTGCGCTGGCAATGGATGTTGCCGCTACTGAATTCTTTAAGGATGGCAGCTACCACGTTGAAGGCACAGCTAGATCAACTGAACAAATGATTGAACTTTATGCCCAACTAGCAAAAGATTTCCCAATAGTTTCAATTGAAGATCCACTAGCTGAAGATGACTGGGATTCCTGGGTGCATTTCACATCTGCCATGGGTGATCAGATTCAGATTGTTGGCGATGATCACTACGTAACTAATACCGAGCGCATCGCCAAGGGAATTGAACTCAAGTCAGCAAATGCGCTTTTGGTTAAGGTGAATCAAATCGGAACCCTCACCGAAACAGCAGAGTCGGTTGACATGGCACATCGCGCTGGCTTTGCCACAATGATGAGTCACCGTTCTGGCGAAACTGAAGACACCACAATTGCGGACCTAGCAGTGGCATTCAACTGTGGGCAGATCAAGAGTGGCGCACCAGCGCGTTCGGATCGGGTAGCTAAGTACAACCAATTACTGCGGATTGAAGAAGATCTTGACGAAACGGCACGATATGCCGGACGCAGCGCATTCCCTCGTTTCAAGGGTTAAGCACGGCACAATTAAGACGTGGCATCTTCTCCAAGGATTTCTCCGAGAATAAATGCGCGCGCAATTGCAATGATTCTTGCGGGCGTTTTTGTCATGCTGACTTTGGCAGTCCCACTGCGAGCATTAATTCAAGAGCGACGTGAAATCAGGGCCTTGGAACAACAAGTTATTTCGCAGCAGGCCAAGATTGATGAGCTAAACAATCGCAAGGCAAGACTTTCTGATCCGGCGTACTTGCAAACCATCGCTAGAGAACGTTTGAATTACGTATTCCCAGGTGAAATTGGTTTTGTAGTTCTTGACGAAGAGACCAGCACTGCCATCGAAGGCGTTTCGGGAGCGTTAGTGCCAAACGACGATTCCGCTTGGTATTCAAAACTTTGGACTAGTGCCAAGCTTGCAGATAACCCGCCACCAGCTGATGACCCGCTAGTTGTGCAGTCCGACGATCTGCCTCAATAAAAATATGCTTACTCCAGAAGATTTCGCGTCAGTGCGTGCCCAACTTGGGCGCGACCCCAGAAGTGTGATTGAAGTTGCGCATCGTTGTTCCTGCGGACAGCCTGACGTCTTGAAGACTTCACCGCGCCTAGACGATGGCACACCATTTCCAACGCTGTATTACATGACCTGTCCTAAAGCCACGGGTGCAATT
Organism: Actinomycetota bacterium; assembly: GCA_039800445.1. Taxonomy (GTDB): domain Bacteria; phylum Actinomycetota; class Actinomycetes; order S36-B12; family UBA5976; genus UBA5976. The sequence goes on along the minus strand of JBDLQS010000138.1, from coordinate 2,826 downwards.
GGCACGCTGGAGGCAAATGGTGTGATGAAAGAACTTGCTGATGCAATCGCAGCTGATCCAGAACTTGCCGCGAAATATGAGGCAGCTCATGAAATCTATTTGGCAGAACGCGAAGCGATTGAGCAGGTAGAAGAGATAGCTGGAATCAGTGCTGGTGGAATGCCAACTCGCGTGAAGTGCCTGCACGTACTTATTGGTCACTCGCTAGCAGCTGGGCCAGGCGTTAATCCACTTGGTGACATGGCACTGGCTATGTTGAAAGACTGGGGCCAGACTGGACCATGCGGAGGTGATGACATTGAGAGTGGCAGCAATTGATTGCGGTACAAATTCGATTCGACTTTTGATCGCAGACATTGATAACGGAAAGCTCACTGATGTTATTCGAACAATGGTTATTGTCCGTCTTGGTGAAGGTGTGGACAAAACTGGAGAATTTTCGCAGGCTGCATTGGCTAGAACTTTTGCAGCGATCGACACTTACGCAGAGTTAATCGCAGAACATAAACCTGAACTAGTTCGGTTTGTGGCAACAAGTGCAAGCCGAGATGTTTCAAACCGTGGTGAGTTTGTTGATGGCATTCTGACTCGATTGGGAATTGAACCAGACATCATCAGCGGTGACGAAGAAGCAGAGCTTTCCTTCTTGGGAGCTACGGCAGATCTATTGAATTTTGATTCTGCACCGATCGCGCCTTACTTAGTAGTTGACATCGGTGGCGGTTCAACCGAATTTGTACTTGGTACAACTAAACCAACGGCTGCGATAAGTACAAATGTTGGTTGCGTACGAATGACAGAGCGCCACTTAGTTGGCGACCCAGCCACGCCAGAACAAATCGCCTCAGCGACCGCAGACATTGATGCCGCCATTGATCAGGCTTACCTTGCCGTCCCAATTGCTGAAGCAAAAAGTTTGATAGGTCTAGCCGGTTCAGTCACCACAGTTGCAGCACTTGCATTAGGGCTTACGGAGTATGACTCAGAAGCAATCCATGGAAGTCGAATTTCTGCCAGTGAAGTACATCGCGTAACTCAGGAGTTATTGACTATGACTCGGGCACAGCGGGCAACTTTAGGACCTATGCACGAAGGTCGAATCGATGTAATTGGCTCTGGCGCATTGGTATTGGATCGAATCATGGCTCGAACTGGCCTTTCTGAAGTTGTCGTTTCCGAACGTGACATCCTCGATGGCATAGCTCGAGCCCTAGTTTCTAACCCCAGTTAGGAAGTTCTGGCAATACCTGTCAGGATTAAGCGGTGGAAAACACCACGCCCCTGTAGCCCAATCGGTTAGAGGCACACGACTTAAAATCGTGCCAGTGTCGGTTCAAGTCCGACCAGGGGTACCAATTCCTAAGGATCTGGGCCTAGATCTAGTGGCTAGGTATAGGCCAATTCAGGTTTAACGGGTTATATTCAGGGTAGAAACAAAGCAGATGGTGACGATACTCGTCCCACGGGAGGAAAATCATGGCAAGTCGTAATCCAGTATTAATTCGCGCAACTGGCGAGAGCTTTGGCGGCGAAACAATTGAGCAAGGTTCACTAACCCAACCAGAATTCTCTGGCGCTCGATTGACAATGGATGATGTCATTGTAAAAACCGGAATGCTCTTTGCACTATTGCTAGCTGGTGCATTTGTTGGCTGGTCCGCTCCAGGTCTAACTTTTGTCGCATTCTTCATTGGACTTGGTCTTGCCTTTGCAAACATTTTCAAGAAGCAAGTTAGCCCAGCATTAGTTTTGGCATACGGCGCTGCTGAAGGTGTATTCCTCGGTGGCCTGAGCAAGTTGTTCGCAACTGCTTATGCAGAGACCGCACCAAACTTGGTATCCCAAGCTGTTATGGGAACCCTAATTGCGTTCGGCACCATGTTGTTCTTGTACAAGTCACAGATCATCAAAGTTAATGGCAAGTTCAAGAAGGTATTCATGGTTGCCATGGTTTCCTACTTGGTTATTGCAGTCGCTTCCTTGATTTCACGCTTCTTTGGTGTGGGCGATGGTTGGGGCTTCTACGGAGTTGGCACGCTAGGACTATTGCTATGTGTTGCTGGTGTGGCACTTGCATCATTCTCACTTGTTATGGACTTTGAAATGATTACCCAGTCGATTGCTCAAGGAGCTCCGGAAAAAGAAGCCTGGAGACTAGCCTTTGGCTTAGCCATCACTTTGGTTTGGTTGTACACCGAACTACTACGTTTGATCGCAATCTTCTCGGGCGACGAGTAAGAATTCCAAGCAAACAAAAGGGGTTGGCTTTGCCAGCCCCTTTTTGCATGTGCGAAAACTTGGATTCCTTGGCAAAGTAGAGACATGAGCGAAACACACTTAGTTCTGGGAACTGACATTCGTGGCCCCTGGCCACAAGGCACCGAAGTTATTTACTTCGGAATGGGTTGCTTCTGGGGAGCCGAGAAAAAACTTTGGAACCTGCCAGGTGTTGTCAGCACCGCAGTTGGATACATGGGTGGCGCGGCAAGTGATCCGACATATCCATTAGTTTGCACCGGTGCAACAGGTCACTCTGAAATAGTTTTAGTTGCTTACGATCCATCTCAAACTTCCATTTATGACTTGTTGAAATGTTTTTGGGAAAATCATGATCCAACCCAAGGCAATCGACAAGGTAATGATGTTGGCACGCAGTACCGCAGTGCGGCGTACTGGACGACTCCAGAACAAGAAAAATTGGTAACTGAAACTCGCAATGCATACAACGAAGTATTAGTTGGTAAGGGTTTTGATCCAATCACATCTGAGTTAGCGCCTGCTAGCAACTTCAAATTTTGGTATGCCGAGGAATATCATCAGCAGTAC
>JBDLQS010000137.1:0-5114 GCA_039800445.1 Actinomycetota bacterium | reverse complement strand
CACAAAGGCCTTCACGTGCGGCATACCAAGGCGGAGCTGCCGGAATCAAGATGTAAGTGATTAGTGCGGCAAATGAAATCGTAATAACGCGACGAGCAAACTTTGCCCACAGCTCTCGGTTCTTGACGTACAGGATTCCCACGATCGCCCAAGGTGCCACGAAATGCGAGACATAAACCAGCGCAACTAAGGATTCCCACCAAGCAATTTGATTTGGATCATAAAGATGTTGCTGTAACCAAACGGTTGGAATCTTGTCTTCGAATAACCAACCAAACCAAGCTAGTTCGATGTTGTAAATCTCTTCAACTCGGACTTTAAATCCCAAAGTATCTGCTGCGCCACGGGAGTAGTCATACCCGTAAAGCAAGATCGCAAATGGCACCCAGTCAGCAAAAACTCGAACTGACCGAGTTGTAGTGCCAATTGAAAAGGCAAGTGCCGCAGTAATAATGATTAGAAACTGGGTAGCTCTATCAAAGGGAATACCTTGCCACAGTACATAGCCAACAGTAAGTGAGGCCCAAATGGCAACGGCAATTTTGCGCTCGTTAGGCCAGTTAGACATGGGATTTGGGTTTACTTTCTTGTTGGGTTCGTATCAGCCTATTCGATGTACTCGGGCAGAATAGATACATGTCCGCGCTTCGCATCAGCCAAGTTTCCAGCATTGAAGAAATGGAAGCAGTCAGCGAATTTTTTTGCAAAGTTTGGGCCGGCGGACCTGAAGTAGTCCCATTTGATTTAGGTATTGCAGTCCTTCATGTTGGTGCATATTGCAGCGCAGCCTATGACGGCGATGAAATGGTGGCGGCATCATTTGGCTTTCGCGGTGTATTTAATGGCAAAGAAATCCTGCATTCCCACGTAACAGGATCTTTCCAGCCAGGCGCAGGCTTTGAACTCAAGCAGCATCAATTCAATTGGGCAAAGCAGGAAGGTCTAGCAGGAATCACTTGGTCCTTCGATCCCCTAGTTCGCCGTAATTGCGTCTTTAACTTCGACAAGCTCGGCGCAACTGCCGTTGAGTATTTGCCAAATTTCTACGGCACAATGACTGATGAAATAAATGCCGGCGACGATTCTGATCGGTTGTTTGTGTACTGGGATTTAAATGGCGCACAAAACGACCAGTCCATCTCACCGAACGCAATAACGGTTGAGATTCCGGAAGACATTGAGGCCTTACGCAAAACGGATCTTGCGGCAGCAAAAGTTTGGCGAGCGCACACTCGTGAGAAACTCCAGCCATTGTTAGAGCAAGGCTGGACAATCAAGGCAATGCAAGATCGAATTCACTTACTAGTAGAGCCACCGAAGTAAAGGAACAAAATGAAACTCGAAGCTGTTGAACTTATTCGCCTTGATGTTCCGTTGAAGTCTGCCTTTCGCACTTCCGAAGGTTCGGTAACCGTTCATGAAGTGGTTTGGGTCCATGCCATCACTGATGTTGGTGAAGGCTGGGCGGAATGTGCAGCAAATGCACTGCCTGATTACTCGAGCGAGTATCACACGGCTGCTGCCGGAGTACTGCGCGATTTCTTTATCCCCGAAGCCATGAAACTAGGTAACCAGTTAACGGCAGAAGCAATTGCTCCAACACTTCATTGGGCGAAAGGTCATCGCATGGCAAAGGCTGCATTAGAAACTGCCGTGCTTGATGCGCAATTGCGCGCAAGCGGGACTTCCTTTGCAACCTACCTAGGTGCAACAAAAACAAAAGTTCCAGCCGGTGTTTCGGTTGGAATCATGGATACCTTGCCAGAGTTAATGAAAACCGTTGAAGGTTACTTGGCTGATGGTTACCTTCGTATCAAGTTAAAGATTGAACCTGGCTGGGATTACGAGCCAGTGAAGTTAGTGCGCGAAACTTTTGGACCTGATCTACTTCTTCAAGTTGATGCAAACACTGCCTACACGCGTGATGATTTTGATTTACTTAAGCGCTTAGATGAATTCAATCTTTTATTGATTGAACAGCCAATCGAAGAAGAAGATATTTTGGGTCACGCAAGATTGGCTGAATACATTCAAACCCCAGTTTGCCTAGATGAGTCGATTGTTTCTGCTGGCGTTGCTCGCGATGCAATTGAAATTGGAGCTACCTCGATTATCAACATCAAGCCAGCGCGCGTCGGTGGTTACATTGAAGCCGTAAAGATTCACAACGTTGCCCAAGCCGCCGGAATTCCAGTTTGGTGTGGTGGCATGTTGGAAACCGGAATTGGTCGAGCAGCTAACTTAGCTTTGGCTGCACTTCCTAATTTCACATTGCCTGGCGATACTTCAGCTTCAGCTCGTTACTTTGAAACCGATACGACTGAGCCATTTGTTTTAGTTGATGGGCACATAGATGTGCCAACAGGTCCAGGTATCGGCGTTGATCCAATTCGCGAAGTAGTGGATAGATTCACTGTCTCAACCGAATGGGTTAAGTAACTATTTTTTAGATCCAGGATTTTTTGGCTTTAAGCCTGGGATAAGTGCCGGAACGGTAGCCATGTACTGGGCATATCCCTTGTACTTTTTTGAAAGCAGCGTTTCTTCCCATCGCATCTTATAAGTCAGCAACATGACAAGGGCAGCCCAAACAATTATTTGAGACCATACTCCACTGGACACAACCAGCCCAAGTGTGATGATTAGCAGTCCTAAGTAAATTGGGTGCCGCACGATGCTATAAATACCAGTTGTTACCAAAACGCCTTCTTCGTTGGGCACTGGGTTTGCGGTTAGTGACTTTCCTAATCCTTTAAACCCTGCAAATAGAAGTACTAGGCCGGCCGCGATCATGGCAATGCCTGCATACTCTAAGGCTGGGTCAACATTTATGTCATCTGGAAAAATTGCCAGCATAATAATCAAACCAAACTGCAGAAATACCAGTCTTTTACCTTTTTGCAAATCATCCATACTCAAATTCTACCCTTCCATAAATCGCGCTAACCTCTATGTGTGATCAAAAAGCTTTCGGCCAGTCTCATTACAGCTCTGCTGGTAACTGGCTGTGGCATTGATATTCCGCAAGGCTATCGACCTTCTGAAAGCGTTGTACCTAATGCTTCGATCACTGAAATTGCCATTGATCAGCGAGCTGAACCGATAGAGATTTCTGGTCCTGGGCTAACTGGTGGTCAGATCACCACGGAAGATATGTCAGGAATTGTCATTGTGAATGCCTGGGCATCTTGGTGTCCCCCGTGCCGCGAGGAATGGCCAATCTTTGTTGAAGTTCAAAAGCAATATCCCGAAGTAAATCTCTTGGGATTAAACGAAGCAGATGACTCAGAAGCAGCAGCAGATTTTTTAAGCACGCAAGAAGGCAGCTGGCCACACATAAGTGATCCGAACCAAGCAATTGCTGCCAAGGCAGATGTAGTTCAAGGCAGTTATCTGCCAGGAACCATAATTCTGGACAAACAACACCGAGTAGCCGCCAAATTCATTGGGCCAGTTAACCAAGCTGACTTAACTCGAATTTTGGATCAACTGGCCTCTGAGTGAGCGCCCAGTTAAAGAATTTGACGAAGAGTGGTTGAATAGAGATATGGCTAATCCTCCTAAAGAAGCAGATCCAAACAAGGCAGCGTTCTTGGCGGCTTTAGAAAAGAAGAAGTCCCAAGGCACCAAGGGAACTAGTGCCGGCACAACTGCTGAAAATGCAAAGGCTAAATCTTCTGGCCCAACTGCTCGCCGAATTGAACGTCGCCGAAGCGGCAGTTCTTAAACTCGAATTCGAGAACCTGTCGGATCAAAGACCGCATCTGGCATAACTACTGCGCCAACTTTCCGACCCCCACAAGAAATCGAAACGGTATCCCCTTCGTTGGTTCCAATCGGTAGCCATGCAAGTGCTACCGGGGCGCCAACAGACCAGCCAAACTCTGCGCTTGTTACGTATCCAACGTTTTGATCACCTATAAATACTGGCTGGCTAACCGTTGGGACCAGATCAGTTTCCGAAAGCTGCAAAGTTCGCAGTCTTCGTGTTGCTGGTTTAGCGGAAGCATTCAGGCCAATGTGATCGCCGTCTGCGCGCACTGCAAACTCAAGGCCGGCGCTCGTTGGGGTGTCTTCGCGACTCATGTCACTTCCCCAAGCTCGGTATCCCTTTTCCAAACGCAAACTAGTTAGTGCGCTTCTACCTGCTGGGATTGCGCCAACTTTAGTTGCTTGCTCCATGACAGAGTTCCAAAGTTTCTTTCCACCTGAAACATCGCAAGACAATTCCCAGCCAAGTTCGCCAACATAAGAAACTCGAACTGCTGTTACATCAACTCCAGCAACGGATGTTTCTTTGGCTGAGAAATACTTGAAAGTTTCATTTGTTAAATCAGTAGCTGTGATTGGCGACAGGATGTCTCGGGCAGCTGGTCCCCAGACTGCGACACATGTCGTGCCACTAGTGATGTCTGCAATCTGCACATCAAAACGACTGGAGATTGACTTGAGCCAAACTTCATCACGTGGACTATTACCACCAACTAGGAATCGATCATTTGCTAGTTGGCTGATCGTCACATCCGAAACAATGCCGCCATTGTGATCCAGGAGCATTGTGTAAGTTACTGACCCAGCTCCCCGAGCAACATTACGGGCAGCCGCGCGATCCAAGAAGGCACCAGCATCAGGGCCAGTGACCGTAATTCGACGAAGTGAAGTCATGTCAAAGATTCCAGCGACTTCGCGAGTGCGAAGGTGTTCTGCTCCTGCTATCGGTGACCAGAACTTGCTAGACCACTCATCACGTGCTGGAACACTCCTGCCAGCAAGTAATCCAGAGTTTGATTGATACCAGCGCGGACGCTCCCAGCCTGCAGTATCAAAGAAAGCTGCACCTAGCTTTTCCTGCTCGTCATAAAACGGCGACATCCGAACCCCGCGAGGACTAGTGGACGGTTCGGCAGGGTGATGAATTGCATATGTATCGATGTAGGCGTTGTCACAACGCTGTGCGTAATCCGCCGGAACTAATTCGGCATCGTCAAAACGAGTTAAATCGCCAGGAGCAAAATCTATGTCAGGTGCAATGCCACAAATTGCTTGTGCCAGGGAACGCGCCGCACCTATTGAATGCGTAGCCCAGAGACATTCAAGTATCCAGAGACCATCAA
>JBDLQS010000136.1:0-4856 GCA_039800445.1 Actinomycetota bacterium | reverse complement strand
GCGAGCGGTTGCGATCAAGTGATTTCAAATTCTTTAGAAAACCATGGCGTGGTTTGGACTTGGGAAAATGTGTTGATCCCAGTCCTAGTAGCACTTGGTGAAAAGTGGGAACAAACTGGTGAAGGAGTGGAACAAGAGCACTTAATCGCCGAGTCCATCACAGGCCTATTCCGCAATCTGGCGAACGGGGTTTCTGAGCCAGAGAATGCCCGACCAGTTTTATTAGCTTGTGCGCCACATGAACTTCATACAATTCCGATGTATGCAATTGCTGCAGGACTTGCAGAGCAGAACATCGCTTGCCGAGTTCTTGGTGCCCGAATGCCGGCCGAGGCGCTGGCCACTGCTGCCAAGAAAATTGGCCCAAGTGCGATCGTGGTTTGGTCCCAGTCTCAGGGAACTGCTGACACCACAATTTGGGAAGCCGTGGAGCCAATGCGACCTGCTCCATTATTGATGTCTGCCGGACCAGGCTGGATTTCAGATCTACCCGAAGGCGTCGTGAAGTCAAAGGATTTCACCAGCACCTTGATGGCTTTGGCCGCAGCTTCAGGCCGCTAGATAGCAAGGCCTTTGGGCTTTTTGGCCGCGGGCCGTTAAGCGGTAGCCTTAAGCAATTCACCTTTGTTTAGGTGGGTATCGGCAGCAGTTTCCAGCTTGATCAGTAAGGGGATTCCATGACACAGGGCCTTCCTGACAAGTTTGCAATGCTCGGCCTGACTTACGACGACGTGCTTTTGCTACCCGATGCCAGCGATGTCATTCCAAGTGAAGTAGATACCAGTTCAAAACTAACTCGCGAGATAACACTCAAAATTCCATTGCTGTCCTCTGCGATGGACACCGTTACTGAAGCCCGAATGGCTATTGCGATGGCTCGTCAGGGTGGGCTTGGAATTTTGCACCGCAATCTTTCAATCGAAGATCAAGCTGCACAAGTAGATCTAGTCAAGCGCAGCGAAGCTGGAATGATTACCAATCCAGTTACCTGCAGCGCAACCGATACTTTGGCTGAAGTAGATCGCCTTTGTGCGCATTATCGAATTAGTGGTGTGCCAGTAGTTGATGCGCAAGGAACACTTGTTGGCATCGTAACTAATCGAGACATGTGTTTTGAAGATGATAAGAATCGCAAAGTTGGCGATGTCATGACAAAGATGCCACTCATAACTGGTACCCCTGGAATGAATGGTGATGATGCACTTGAGTTACTTCGAATCAACAAAATTGAAAAGTTGCCGCTAGTTGATTCCGCAGGTCGACTAACCGGATTGATCACGGTTAAGGATTACGTAAAGAGTGATCGCTATCCGCTAGCAACAAAAGATTCTGCTGGACGACTAATGGTTGGCGCGGCTGTTGGTGTTGGTGAAGATTCCTATACTCGCGCACTTGCTTTAGTTGAAGCTGGTGTTGATGTAGTAATCGTTGATACTGCGCACGGTCATCAAAAAGCAGTCCTCGACATGGTTTCCAGAATTAAGAAGTCTGCAATGGTTCAAGTCATCGGTGGCAATATTGCAACCCGTGCTGGAGCTCAAGCTTTGATTGATGCCGGAGCCGATGCCGTAAAGGTTGGCGTTGGACCAGGTTCGATTTGTACCACTCGTGTCGTAGCTGGTGTTGGCGTTCCGCAGGTCACTGCAATTTACGAAGCATCACTTGCCGCAGGTCCAGCCGGAATTCCAGTAATTGGCGATGGTGGCCTGCAGTATTCCGGCGACATCGCAAAAGCAATTGTGGCTGGAGCTGACACCGTAATGTTGGGTTCGTTACTTGCTGGTTGCGAAGAAGCACCAGGACAACTGGTATTCGTCAATGGCAAACAGTTCAAGCAGTACCGGGGTATGGGTTCGCTTGGTGCGATGCAATCACGAGGCAGTGCCAAGTCCTATTCAAAGGACCGCTACTTCCAGGACGATGTCTTGTCGGAAGACAAGTTGGTTCCGGAAGGCATCGAAGGCCAGGTTCCTTATCGCGGAAACCTAGCAGGCGTTGCACACCAACTTATTGGTGGACTGCGCGCATCTATGGGTTACGCCGGGGCTGCAACGGTCGCCGATCTTAAGAACAACGGTCGTCTAATTCGCATTACTGCGGCCGGCCTTAAAGAAAGCCATCCGCATGATGTCCAGCTAACGGTAGAAGCACCTAACTACCACGTTCGATAGGGGAAGAAATATGTCAGACGTGGAAATCGGTAGAAGTAAGCGCGCCCGTGCCGCTTACTCATTCGATGATGTTTCACTTGTGCCAAGTCGCCGTACGCGTGACGATGCACTCGTCTCACTGGACTGGAAGATTGACGCATATTCATTCGATCACCCAATCATTGCTGCCCCAATGGATTCAGTGGTCTCGCCTTCATCAGCGAAAACATTTGCCGCTGCTGGCGGCTTGGCGATTCTAAATCTGGAAGGCGTTTGGACCAGGTACGAAGATCCGACTGGCGTTCTCAATGACATCGCAGCTCTTGATTCAAAAGGGGCAACCGCGAAACTTCAAGAAATTTATGCTCAACCAATTAAGCCAGAGTTAATCGCGGCCCGAATTCAAGAAATGCGCGCAGCCGGAATCACAGTTGCTGGTGCATTGAGTCCACAACGTACTGCGCAATTTGCCAAGCAGGTAGTTGATGCTGGCGTTGACATCTTCGTAATTCGTGGCACCACTGTTAGTGCAGAACATGTAAGCAATGGTGGCGAAGCATTAAATCTAAAGGAATTCATCTACCAGCTTGACGTGCCGGTGATTGTTGGCGGTTGCGCAACATACACAGCCGCACTGCATTTAATGCGAACTGGCGCTGCTGGTGTTCTTGTTGGATTTGGTGGCGGTGCTGCGCACACAACTCTTGATGTGCTTGGCGTTCGCGTACCTATGGCTAGCGCAGTTGCAGATGTTGCTGCCGCTCGCCGCGATTACCTTGATGAATCTGGTGGCCGCTATGTTTCAGTTATTGCCGATGGCTCAATGGGTCGCAGTGGCGATGTATCGAAGGCAATCGCGTTAGGTGCCGACGCAGTTGTTGTTGGATCAACTTTTGCTCGAGCAACTGATGCACCAGGTCGCGGCAAGCACTGGGGGATTGAAGCCACTCACTTAGAACTTCCACGCGGTGAACTTGTTGATCTTGGAACCACTGGAACTTTGAGCGAAATCATCTCCGGTCCATCACACACAGCTGATGGAACCATGAATATGGTTGGTGCCCTGCGCCGTGCAATGGCAACTTGTGGTTATTCAGACTTGAAGGAATTCCAGCGCTGCGAAGTTGTGGTAACGCCTAATTAAGGTTCAGGCTTACCGCTCTTCAATGTAAGAACTTGACCTTGGCTTAGACTGGGGAAGTGACTGACGCCCGCCCAGTACTTGTTGTTGATTTCGGTGCGCAGTATGCCCAACTGATTGCTCGCCGAGTCCGGGAAGCTCGGATTTATTCTGAAGTAGTTCCCAGCACAATGTCAGCCAAAGAAATGTTGGCTAAGAATCCATTAGCGATAGTTCTTTCTGGCGGACCGTCCAGTGTTTACGCCGAAGGTGCACCACAAGTCGATGCCGCACTTTTTGATGCCAACCTTCCAGTGTTTGGTATTTGTTACGGATTCCAAGCCATGGCAGCAACTCTTGGTGGCAAAGTTGCTCAGACTGGATTATCTGAATTTGGCGCAACTGAGTTGAAAACAGTTTCTGGTAGTTGCCTATTCGATGGGTTACCTGAAATTCAAAATGTTTGGATGAGTCATGGCGATTCAGTACAACAAGCACCAGATGGATTTACCGTAACTGCATCAAGTGCTGGAGCTGCAGTTGCTGCCTTTGAAGATCTTTCCCGTGGCTTAGCTGGTGTGCAGTTCCATCCTGAAGTTATGCACTCAGAACATGGACAAAAAGTTCTAGAACATTTCTTGTACGACATTGCAAAAATCGAACCGACTTGGACGCCAGCCAGCATTGTTGATGAACAAGTAGCCCGCATCAAAGCTCAAATTGGTGACTCCAAAGTTATTTGTGGGTTGTCTGGTGGAGTCGATTCGGCAGTTGCTGCAGCATTGGTTCACAAGGCAGTTGGTGACAACTTAACTTGCGTGTTTGTAGATCACGGATTACTTCGTGCGGGTGAACGGGAGCAAGTTGAACGTGATTATGTAGCTGCCACTGGGATTCGCCTTGTTGTAGTTGATGCAGCCGATCGATTCTTAAGTGAACTTGCAGATGTTACCGATCCCGAAACTAAGCGAAAGATCATCGGGCGAATCTTTATTCGCGTTTTCGAGGATGCCCAGAAGCAATTAATAGCTGAAGCTGGGGAATCTGGAGCCACTATTGATTTCTTAGTTCAAGGAACCCTTTATCCAGATGTTGTTGAGAGTGGCGGTGGCACTGGAGCTGCAACCATCAAGAGTCATCACAACGTGGGCGGACTTCCGGATGACATTGAATTCAAACTTTGTGAGCCGTTGCGAGAACTTTTCAAAGATGAAGTTCGCGCAGTAGGCCGTGAGCTTGGACTTCCAGAGGCCATGGTTATGCGCCATCCATTCCCAGGACCAGGTCTTGGAATCCGAATTGTTGGCGCAGTCAGCAAAGAACGTCTAGATATTTTGCGCGCTGCAGATGCGATCGTTCGTGAGGAAACCACAAGCGCTGGTTTGGATTCTTCGATCTGGCAATTCCCAGTTGTGTTATTGGCCGATGTTCGCAGTGTTGGTGTGCAAGGCGATGGCAGAACTTATGGCCATCCAATTGTGTTGCGGCCAGTATCTAGTGAAGACGCGATGACCGCCGACTGGACCCGATTGCCTTATGACGTATTGGCAAAAATTTCGAATCGAATAACTAATGAGGTTCGGGAA
>JBDLQS010000135.1:0-4169 GCA_039800445.1 Actinomycetota bacterium | reverse complement strand
ACCAACTCAAAAGTCACCTTGCATCCCAGTGTTTATTGGGAAAAGGGCTTAATCTAAAGTAGTCGTAACTTCCTCAGCGACGATTAATTCTGGCTCGACGGAATATTTCTGTTGGTCACGTGTGTGCTGGGAAGGATAGTTATGACAGTTCCAATTCCTCAGGATCAGAGTTTAAGCGATCCATTAGCTGCCACAGCAATGCCAGTTTCGGCCCCGATAGCAACCGAATCAACGCCAGTTTTGCCAATTGACCATGAAGCATCAGTAACGCCAATTGTGACTTCAGAAGAAACAAAAACTCCTGGTGTGATCCTTGGGCTAACTGGTCGACCACTTCCAACTTTTACCGCGCCTAAACCATTGTCGAGTCATGGTCCGGCGTACATCATTGCAATGACAAATCAAAAGGGTGGTGTAGGTAAAACTACAACCACCATTAATCTCGGCGCAGCACTTGCTGAAGCCGGCAGAAAAGTTTTGATGGTTGATATGGATCCACAAGGATCATTGTCAATCGGCCTTGGTGTTAATCCGGATGACTTGGGTGGCAAGCGAACTGTGTATGACATGTTGATGGATTCAAGCGCAGTTCCAGCATCCGAAGTTGTGATGAAAACTTCGGTGAACGGACTTGATCTACTTCCAGCAAACATTCAATTGAGCGCCGCCGAATTGCGCCTTGCGGGTGAAGTTGCCCGTGAGTACGCACTTGATCGCGCCTTTGAGTCAGTGCGCCCGCTTTATGACTACATCTTGATTGATTGCCAGCCATCTCTAGGTCTATTAACAGTGAATGCACTGACTGCAGCTGACGGCGTGGTAATTCCAATGGAGTGTGAATTCTTTGCATTACGTGGCGTTGAGATGCTTCGCGAAACGATCACCAAAGTTCAAGAGCGCCTAAACAATCGCTTGACTATTGACGGAGTACTTCCAACTATGGTTGACGCGCGTACTTTGCACACCAGAGAAACCATCCAGGCAGTGCTTGATGCTTTTGGCGATTCGGTGTTCCACACCACGATTAGTCGCACAGTAAAGTTCCCAGAAACAACTAAAGCTGGTGTTTCGATCATTGAGCAGGCACCTAATTCATCGGGTGCACAGAATTATCGCAACCTTGCTTGGGAGTTGGTAGCTCGCCTAGAGGCCCAAGGCTCGGTTGCTAAGTAATGTTTGCGGCGTCTGCCGAGCCTGACCTAAAGACCGCTACGCCGGAAGAAACTTCAGACTCATTTGTAGTTTCCTTAGAAGAATTCTCTGGACCTTTTGACGTACTACTTTCATTAATCGCGAAACATCGCCTGGATGTAACTGCGCTATCGCTTCATCAAGTTACTGATGATTTTCTTGCTTACATTAAGGCGCGCGGCGAGGAATGGACCTTGGATGAGGCAACTGAGTTTTTAGTTATTGCCGCAACATTGCTTGACTTGAAAGCCGCTCGATTAATTCCTGGTGGAGAAGTCGAAGATGAAGAAGACATTGCAATCTTGGAAGCGCGTGATCTATTGCTGGCTCGACTCTTGCAATATCGAGCCTTTAAAGAAATGTCAGCAGACTTTAAGTACCGACTTGCTACCGCTGGACGCCAGCACCCCCGTGCTGCTGGCCTAGATGACAAATTTGCCAAGCTACTTCCTGAAGTTGAGCTTGGAATGGGGCCAGATGACTTTGCCAACTTAGCTGCGCGTGCGCTTGAGCCAAAGTTGCCTGACATTATTTCAGTGGCTCACATTCATGCGGCACGGGTTTCGGTGCGCGAGCAAGCAGCAATTATTGTTGAAAGACTGCGCAGAGTAGGGCAGGCATCATTTAGAACCTTGACTCGCGATTGTGATACTACTTTGCTAGTCGTAGCAAGATTCTTAGCCTTACTTGAAATTTATCGCGATGGTCTAGTTACTTTTGATCAACCAACTCCGTTGGGTGAGCTTTATGTGAGATGGATTGGGGATGACGATCTCGATGCAGATTCATTGCGCGAGATCGATGAGTTTGATACCACCGAAGTGCAAGATTTTAGAACCCAATTGGGCGATGTAGAAGCATCTGAGCAAGTCGATGACGAGATAGGTGAAAAGCCAAATGAGTGACGAAACAGTTGAATTGATAGATGGCGAGTCCGCTACTGAAACTGAGTTAGACGACGGCATTTCATTAGGTGCACCATCGATCCGCGCTGCACTAGAAGCTTTGTTAATGGTGGCCGAAGAACCAATGAGTTCCTCTACCCTTGCGACTCTGACGCGAACTCCGGAAGAAGTGGTCGTCACAACTTTGCACGATCTCGCGCAAGAATACGCTGTCCAAGAACGGGGTTTTGACTTGCGTGAGCTTGGTGGCGGCTGGAGATTCTGGACCAGAGATAACTGTGCCCAGGTTGTCGAGAGATTTGTGCTTGATGGTCAACACGGCAGACTTTCCCAAGCGGGCTTAGAAACTTTAGCGGTCGTTGCATATCGTCAGCCGGTAACCCGCTCACGAATCTCGGCTATCAGAGGCGTAAACGTTGACGGCGTAGTTCGCACTTTAGTCACACGAGGATTGATCGAGGAAACCGGACACGATCACGAGACTGGTGCGCACTTGTATCGCACAACGACCTACTTCTTAGAGCGGCTAGGCCTTAAGTCCTTGGATGAACTACCGCCTATCGCCGCACACTTGCCAATGCCTGACAATGTCGAAGAAGTTTTAGATTTAGCGAATAACTAGTCAGACATGGAAGAGAACGAAGTTCGCTTACAAAAAGTTCTAGCTAGTGCCGGGCTAGGCTCGCGGCGAAAGTGTGAGGAGTTCATAACGGCTGGCCGCGTGACTGTTAACGGCGAAGTTGTCGATGAGTTGGGTTCAAGAGTTGATCCCGACGTTGACATCATTCACGTGGACGGAGTTCGAATCGCGCAAACCAGCGGACATATAGTTGTAGCTTTAAATAAGCCACGAGGGGTCGTGACGACAATGTCAGATGATCAAGGTCGCGAATGTGTTGGCGACTTAGTGGCCGAGTATGAACAGCGCCTATTTCATGTTGGCAGACTTGATGCCGACACTGAAGGCTTGCTGTTGTTAACTAATGACGGCGAACTTAGCCAAAGACTTGGTCACCCTTCGCACGGCATCGTAAAGACCTATTTGGCAAGAGTTTCGGGGCGAGTGTCAAAAGAAGACATCGCACGCATTATTACTGGGTTTCCGATTGAAGGCACCCCAGTTGCAGTCACGGATTGCAAGATCTATGAGAGTGGCAAAAACCAGACCGTGGTGCAAATTTCGATCCATGAAGGTCGTAATCGAATTTTGCGTAAGCTTTTTGATGAACTTGGTTACCCAATTCAAGACCTGGTTCGAACCAAAATTGGACCAATTTCCCTTGGAAGTTTGAAATCAGGTCACTTACGCGTGCTGGAAAACCGAGAATTGGGAAAACTCTATAGTTCAGTTGGGCTCTAGAATCTAATTATGAATGTCAGAGCCATTAGGGGAGCAACCTGTCTGCAGCGCGATGACGCAACCGAAATGGCTGAAGCAGTAACAGAATTACTCCTGGAATTAATGTCTCGCAATTCCATTTCAACCGATGACTTAATAAGTGTGCTCTTCACTTCAACACCTGATTTACATAGTGCGTTTCCCGCAGCAGCAGCGCGTGGAGTTGGACTTGCTGATGTGCCCCTAATTTGTGCTCAAGAAATTGATGTCACTGGAGCGATGGAAAAAGTAGTGCGAGTAATGGTTCAGGTTCAGACTAATCTGCCTAGGTCAGAAATCAAACATGTTTACTTGCGAGGTGCGGAAGCGCTTCGTCAAGATATTGCGCAATAAGTCGAATGCAGATTTAAATCATGTCTCAGGATAAAAACATACTTGTTGTAGGCACTGGCCTGATCGGAACTTCAATTGCGCTTGGACTTACTGCACAAGGACTGAGAGTCTTTCTCTCTGACATTGATTCCGTTGCACTTGATAATGCAATCAAAGTCAGCGGTGCCGCGCAGTATGCAAATCAGGACATCGCAGTAGTTTTTGTGGCAACACCACCTGCGAGTGTTGCCAAAGTAATTGCCGCCGCAGTCGTAGATCACCCAAATGCAGTAATCACGGATGTGGCAAGCGTTAAGGGATCAATATTTCGAGAACTTGAACAACTAGGAACCTCTGGTTGG
>JBDLQS010000134.1:0-2641 GCA_039800445.1 Actinomycetota bacterium | reverse complement strand
CCATCCATGTGGTTCAGCGCAAATGCACCACAGATCGACGCCAATACTGAGCCAGCATTTGGTGAGTATGTGATTTTGAAGAATGAAACTTCTTCTGCAATGGATCTAACTAATTGGTCACTGCGTGACAATTCGCTTAACTTCTTCTGGAGCGATTCAAACGGTTGGATGCAGGGACTTAACAAATTTGGTCCCATGGTTTTGCAACCGGGCGAACATCGAATCATTTATCTAGATAACCCAGATGGTTACGCACTTTCGACTACTGAGTACGAATACTTCAACTGGACGCGCAATACTCCAGGCGCGCAGTTAACGAATGGTTCTATCAGCGCTTCGTTTAGCCCAAATTATGCCAATGGTGACGGTGTTTATCTGCAAGATCCACTTGGCAACATTCGTGCCAGTATGACAAACCCTTGCACTAGTTCGGCAATGTGTGAGACACCAGCTTGGGTTACTGAGATTACTTCAGCCACTCGGGCGGGACAGATCATTCCGATTCCAGTGGCTTTGAATAAGGTCACCAACAGTACTCGTGATCTATACAACCCAAGAGTTGAATTGGTCTCTGGTGCGCCGAAGTTTGTTTCCGAATACAACGCTGATGGGTCAGTAAAGACTTATGTTGATTTGGCAAGCAAGTATTCCGTGCAAACTGGAACTGCAATTGATTCACCACAAGCTGCGGGAACTGTCCTTGACCTATCCCTAACCACAGATGGCGCATCGATCCTAAACACTCGAGTTCCAATCGCAGATACTTTGGGTCGAACCCAAACCATCATTTACAAGCGGTTAGCTTCCGGCTCGAATACGGTTCCGACTCTGACGGTTGGAATGACTGAGGTCGATGCCAGGACTGCAATCATTGCTGCAGGGTTTATCGTCGGCACTGTTACTCAAACAACTGATGCCGGAACTGCGGGTGTTGTGAGCCAAGTTCAGACTGGGGTAAAAACTTTAGGAACTGCAATCTCCTTCACGGTTAATACCCCACCGACAGTTCCGTAACGAACCTAAAACTAAAAAGGACCCAGTCACAACGACTGGGTCCTTTTTAGTTTTGCGAACTATGGGGTTGTCGTGGTTTCGGTTGGTGTCGCTGAATCAGATTGCGGCAACAAGTTCTCCGGATCGATAGTGATCTCTAGCTGAGGCGCTTGGGCTTTAACTTCTTCCAGGGCTGCAGTCTTTGCAGCAATATCTGCCAAGGCTGATGCATTGACTGCTTCAATTGGTACGCGACCATAAGTTGGATTTCCCCAGATGCCGATTTTTGCTACGCGTCGACCTGGTCTTGGTGAATCCCACATCAAGCCATCACCAGCATAGATCGCAACGTGATTCACGCCGCCACCTTGCCAGAACATTAGGTCACCAACTTGGCGATCTTCGAAACTAACTGGGTCAGCCCAAGCCTTTTGTGATTGTGATGTGCGAGGCAGGTCTACGCCAAGTTGAGCGAATACGTACGAGGTGTAGCCGGAGCAGTCAAAGCCCTTAGGTGTGGATCCGCCACGAACGTATGGAGTGCCACCGTAGTTATCAGCGATGTCGATGATCGCAGCGCCGTCCAGACTGGTGTTGACAAGCCGAGCTTGAGCAGCAGCAATCTCTTGCTCCAAAGTTTGGATCGTGCGAGAGCGAGAGGCTTGAGCTGCTTGGAAGGAATCACGAACGCTTAAGTATTGGGACACTGCGTCTTTGGCTGCACTTGCTTCGATCTTGACTGTGCTGTCGATTTCTCCGGTTACCGTGGCGTTAACAACTGATGCGCCAGTTGCCGCACCAAGTGTGCCAAGCACCAGGGTCAAACTAGTTGCCGCCCAAGGTAATGATGTGCGGGGCTGATTTGCATGTCGACCAGGCTGGCCGTTCATGAGATCAATTAATTCTTCTGCGCGAGTATCAATGCGCGACATTCTGTTAGTGAGTGTGGTGTCTGCATCTTCAACATGATCAACAACGAAGTTTGAGATTCCGGTTGCAGCAGATACCAAAGTTGCAACGCCGGTGGCAACGCGAGCATCAAAGCTTGCAACTGAGGCTTCGAGTTTGGCGTCGGTGCTGGCAACTCGGTTAGTTGCAAATGCGCAAGTTTGAGCGTAGGCATAAGTGGCTTGCGCGATTCGGTTATCGACTCGAGAATCAATGCGGGCGTAGGCGCTGGTGATTGCCTGATCGGCCGCGTTCACGCCGTTAGTCAGTGCAACGGTCGTTGCGATAGCGCGGGCTTGGCCATTTGCAATTCGAGAATCAATTCGAGAAATTCCTAGATCCATAGCGCGTTCAAAGGCAAGGGCCTTGGTGTTTACCAAGTTAACGGTGGCAGCTGCAGCGGCTACGCCTTGTTCGATGCGGCTATCGATACGAGCGTCAACGCGTCTTACCGCATTAGCAATGCGGGTATCGGTTGCATTTGTCGCTGTAATGGTGCGCGCGATTGTGCTTTCAATTGCATTGACGGTGTGGTTGATGCCAGCGTTAACACGAGCATCAGCCTGCAAGAAATCGGTTTCGATTCTTTGATCGATTTGAGCAGTTGCGCGAACGGCTAGGTTTGCAGTCTTGACGCGACGGCTGTGAGCGCGGTTTGCCACGTTGGTTGCGCGCACGTCAACACGATCAAATCCGCGAG
>JBDLQS010000133.1:0-7692 GCA_039800445.1 Actinomycetota bacterium | reverse complement strand
ATTTGTTAACCAAGATGAAGATTCCAACTGATGGAAGACTCAATCAGGTGCAGTTGGCATTGTGGGCAGGCGCTACCGTTGAACAAGTATTTGAGGCCACAAAGATTGATCCTTGGTTCTTGGATCAAATTGTTTTGCTTTGCGAAGTTGCGCGTGAATTAAAGGCAGAATCTGCACTCGATCGACACACCATTGTTGCGGCGAAGCGTCACGGTTTCTCAGATGCGCAAATCGGTTTGATTCGCGGAATCTCTGAAGCAGAAGTTCGCGGCATTCGCCACACTTTAGATGTTCGTCCGGTTTACAAAACGGTTGATACTTGCGCTGCTGAATTTGCGGCCCTTACGCCTTATCACTACTCGTCGTATGACCAAGAAACTGAAGTTGCACCTCGTACCAATCCTGCGGTGATCATTCTTGGATCTGGACCAAACCGTATTGGCCAGGGAATTGAATTTGATTATTCCTGTGTGCATGCCTCGCTAACTTTGCGAGAAAAAGGTTTAGACACCATCATGATTAACTGCAATCCTGAGACCGTCTCCACTGACTACGACACTTCTAGTCGCCTCTACTTCGAACCGCTAACTCTGGAAGATGTACTTGAAGTAATCCATGCCGAAACTTTGGCTGGACCAGTACTTGGTGTGATTACCCAGCTTGGTGGCCAGACTCCACTTGGATTAGCGCAAGGACTTAAAGATGCTGGCGTTACCTTGTTGGGCACAGCGCCAGAAGCGATTCACTTAGCTGAAGAACGTGGTGCCTTCGGTGAAGTTCTAGAAAAAGCTGGATTGCCATCACCAGAACATGGCATGGCCACTTCCTTTGAAGACGCCCGCGAGATTGCCAATCGAATTGGCTACCCAGTTCTAGTTCGCCCATCATTTGTACTCGGTGGCCGTGGCATGGAAATTGTTTATGACGAAACTATGTTGCATGACTACTTAACGCGTGCGGCTCAAGTTAATCCTGAACATCCAGTGTTAGTGGATCGCTTCTTAGATGATGCGATCGAAATAGATGTCGATGCACTGTACGACGGAACTGAGCTTTATCTCGGTGGCGTAATGGAGCACATTGAGGAAGCCGGAATCCACTCGGGTGACTCCGCTTGCTCACTTCCGCCTTACACATTGGGGGCTGCTGAAATCGAGAGGATTCGCGCTTCGACGCTTAGTATCGCCGAAGGTGTAGGTGTCCGCGGATTACTTAATGTGCAGTACGCACTAACTAATGGAATTTTGTATGTCCTGGAAGCTAATCCACGTGCCTCGCGAACTGTTCCGTTTGTATCAAAAGCAACCGGTATCTCGCTGGCAAAGGCTGCGGCTCGAATCGCAGTGGGGGATTCCATCGCAACACTTCGCAAGGAAGGGTTTTTGCGGCCAGTTGGCGATGGTGGTGATGCGCCAGCAGGCAGTGCGGTGAGCGTAAAGGAAGCTGTGTTGCCATTTGCTCGCTTTATGGGCGTGGATACCGTGCTTGGTCCTGAAATGAAATCAACGGGCGAAGTTATGGGTATCGATGTTGACTTTGGCACTGCTTTTGCAAAGTCCCAGCTTGCGGCTTACCGCGATGGCTTGCCAAAGAGTGGAACAGTTTTTGTCTCGGTGGCTGACCGTGACAAAGAACAATCTGTGGCTCCAGTTAGAAAGCTTGTTGAAATGGGCTTCACAATCATGGCCACCGAAGGAACTGCAAAGTACCTAAGGGAAAACGGAATTGAAAGCACTTTGGTCGCAAAGCAACATATTGGACCAAGTGAAGGACTAAAGACGATTGTGGAAGCCATCATGGACAACGAAATCGATTTAGTAGTAAACACGCCCTATGGAACTGGCGCCCGACGTGATGGTTATGAAATTCGAATGGCAACAGTGCTAACAAATACTGCTTCGATAACTACCGTCCAAGGACTGGCTGCGGCAGTCGAAGGTATTGCATCCTTGCAGGCTGGTCCGATGAAAGTGAAATCAATTCAAGAGCATGTGGCCGAACTAAATGAATTGCTGGCGAAGCAATCATGACGGCAAAGCAAATGCAATGCACGATTCGATCCATTTCGCCAGTAGGCAAATACTTGCATTTGATTTTGGATGCCCCAGAGGTTGATGAAGTTGCACCTGGGCATTTTGCTGCTGTTGCGGTAGGTGGAATTGGTGGGGGAATGTTGCTGCGTAGAGCATTCTCAATTCACAAGTCCACACCTGGGCAAACCCTGGAAATAATTTTTGCGGCTCACGGTCAAGGTACTCAATGGTTGGCAACTCAAAATGCCGGGGATGTTATTGATGTAATCGCACCACTTGGTAAGCCATTTGTATTGCCGCGCCAACCAATCTCCTGCGTAATTGTTGCTGGTGGCTATGGCGCAGCGCCAATGGAATTATTGGCAAGAGAACTTCGAAGTCGAGGCTGTCGAGTTGATGTTGTGCTGGGCGCAGCTACTCAGGAAAAACTCTTTGGAGTTCTAGACCTAAAGGGTGTAGCTGATTCGGTAATTGTTACGACAGATGATGGCACTTCAGGAGTTCGCGGCCGAGTCACTGACGTGTTGGCTGATGTGATCACAAAGAACAAATCTCAAGCGGTATATGCCTGTGGGCCAATGCCGATGTTGCAGGCAGTTGCAAAGGTCTCCCAAGAAAACGGTGCGTTTAGCCAATGCGCAGTCGAGGAATCCATGGCATGTGGCATTGGCGTTTGCATGACCTGCGTGCTTCCAGTCATTGGCGATGATGGCGTTACCCGGATGTCTCGCTCTTGCGTAGATGGTCCAGTCTTCCGCGGCGATCGTGTTCGCTGGGATGACGTGCACACTGTGCCAAGTGATGTGTTTGGCGCGCCACGTCCGGGTGGTCACTGATGTCTGTTGATTTAACGACCAGCCTTGGCTCACTTCAACTTTCGGCTCCAACTTTGACTGCTTCAGGTTGCGCTGCTGCCGGTAAAGAACTTGCGCAGTTTGGTGATGTATCAACACTTGGGGCAGTAGTAACTAAGAGCATCATGATGGCGCCACGTTCTGGGCGAGCAACTCCACGAATGGCAGAAACTCCAAGTGGCATGCTCAACTCCATTGGCTTGCAAGGCCCAGGCATTGAATCCTTTTTGGAAAACGACTTGGCGTGGCTACGCGCTAACAATGTCACCACCATCGTTTCAATCGCTGGCAATAATGTTGAAGAATTTGGTGAGCTCGCTCGAATCCTCGCCAAAGTTGAAGGTGTCGATGGCCTTGAAGTTAACATCTCTTGCCCAAATGTTGAGTCACGCGGTCAAGTGTTTGCTTGCAACCCAGTCTCAGCTGCCCAAGTTATCGAGACTGTTCGATCGGTTTGGCATTCTGATGCCCCAGTTCTGGCAAAACTTTCACCAGATGTAACAGACATTGTTGAAATTGCTCATAGTGTTGTTGAAGCAGGCGTTGATGGCGTATCGATGATAAATACTTTGCTGGGTATGGTCATTGACGTTGATCAAATGAAACCAATGCTTGGCGGGCGCACAGGTGGACTTTCAGGTCCGGCGATTCGCCCAGTTGCAGTTCGCGCGATTTACCAAGTGCATGCAGCCCTGCCGCACTTACCAATCCTTGGCATGGGTGGAATTCGAACTGGCCATGATGCACTTGAGTTCATTGCAGCAGGCGCCAGCGCAGTCAGCATCGGCACTGTGGTGTTTGGTGATCCAAGTGCACCGTGGCGCATTGCAAATGAATTAGGTCAAGAACTACAGTCCCGTGGCTACAACTCGCTCAGCGAAGTTGTTGG
The DNA here is from genome assembly GCA_039800445.1 of Actinomycetota bacterium. Classification (GTDB taxonomy): domain Bacteria; phylum Actinomycetota; class Actinomycetes; order S36-B12; family UBA5976; genus UBA5976. The sequence goes on along the minus strand of JBDLQS010000133.1, from coordinate 3,916 downwards.
CTTGGCGCACCACAACTAGAAGGATCAAAGATGTCTAAAGCTCCGATCGCAGTTGCCCTGGACGCCCCTGATTTGGCCACTGCACGCGAATGGGCCACCGCGGTTGCGCCGCATGTTCAGGTGGTAAAGGTTGGCCTTGAAGTGTTCCTGCGCGATGGTCATGACGCAGTACATGTTGCCCGCGAAGCAAGTGGTTGCGACATCTTCCTAGACGTAAAACTGCATGACATTCCAGCAACTGTTGCGGGCGCAGCCCACGCAGTAGCCAAACTGGCGCCTAAGTACTTAACGGTTCACGCCTCAGGGGGCCAAGACATGGTTAAAGCTGCGGTTGAAGCACTGCCAGATACTTACGTAACTGCGGTAACTATTTTGACTTCACTTTCGCAAGATCAACTTGTGGCCATGGGTTGGAATGGATCGGCACAAGACATTGTTAAGCGCCTAGCTGCGCAATCTGTTGCTGCTGGAGCGCGCGCAATCGTTTGCTCACCGCAGGAAGTTGCAGCCGTTCGAGCTGAGGTGGGACCAGAGACTGTTTTGATCACACCTGGCGTTCGTCCGGCAGGATCTGATGCTGGTGACCAAAAGCGCATTGCTACCCCAGAGCAAGCACTCGCAGATGGGGCTAACTTATTGGTGATTGGTAGACCAATTACCGCAGCTGCGAATATCGCTGAAGCCGCCGCCACGATTGCTAGTAACATAGCGAAGTGGCCGTACCAGTCTTAACTAATGAGCAACGCATCGCGGCGTCGGCCAAGGCTGTTGAAGTTCGCACTAAGCGCGCAGCACTTCGCCGCCAATTAAAGGAATCAAAAGTTACTTTTACCGAAGTTCTAGCAGTTGCCGATAGCGATGACATTGTTTCGGGAATGCGCGTAGTAACAATTTTGGAATCACTCCCGGGCATTGGGAAAATAAAAGCGTCAGCACTAATGGAAACTTGTGACATTGCGTTATCTCGCCGCATGAAAGGGCTTGGTTCAACGCAAGCTCAGAAACTCAAATCTGCACTAAATGGACGGGCATCATGAGCGCCAATCTAGTAGTGCTTTCTGGCCCAAGCGGCGTTGGTAAATCTTCGGTTATTCGCGAAGCCTTGAAAGAACTTCCAACAACTTGGCTCTCAGTATCCGCAACAACTCGCGCCCCACGACCTGGTGAAGTTCACGGCGAAAACTATTTTTACGTGAGCCAAGAAGAGTTCACGGACATGATCGCCAACAACGAACTATTGGAATGGGCTGAGTTTGCCGGCAATCGTTATGGCACACCTCGCAAATCTGCTGAAGAAAAACTAGCTCAAGGTATTCCAGTGCTGTTAGAGATTGAAGTTCAAGGCGCTCGCCAAGTTAGGGAATCGATGCCCGAAGCTGTCCTAGTTTTCCTTGAGCCACCTGCTTGGGCCGACTTAGAAGCTCGCCTTGCTGGTCGGGGGACTGAGACCGCTACCCAAATCCAAGAACGCTTAGATACTGCCTTAAAAGAGTTGGAATCATCGGGTTTCTTTGATCATGTGATCGTAAATGATGACGTTTCGCGGGCAGCCCGCGAGTTGGTACAATATCTTCAGTAAGAGTTTTCCCAAATCACTGATTTCAAGGAGTCCAACGTGACTGCAGCTGCTCCAGAGGGCATCACCAACCCACCAATCGACGAACTTTTGGCCGTCGCGGACTCCAAATATGCATTGGTTATCTATGCAGCCAAGCGTGCTCGTCAGATCAACGCTTACTACTCACAACTTGGTGAAGGCCTACTTGAATACGTTGGTCCACTTGTTGAATCCGGTAATCAAGAAAAGCCACTGTCAATTGCACTTCGCGAAATCAACGAAGGCAAATTGACCATTGAACCGGAAACTGCTGCTTAAGTCGGTTTAACCGACAGTAGTTATCGGAACTTTCCGTGACTTCCTCAGCACGAACAAACACACTTAATGTAGTCCTTGGCGTCAGTGGCGGCATTGCTGCTTACAAAGTTGCATCAATTCTGCGCCTTCTTACCGAAGCCGGACACAACGTACAAGTTGTTCCAACCCAAGCCGCGCTAAATTTTGTTGGCTCCGCAACTTGGGAAGCGCTTTCGGGCAATCCAGTTATCTCTGAAGTGTGGGATGACGTTCCTGATGTGCCACATGTGCGCATTGGCCAGGCTGCAGATTTAGTTATTGTTGCGCCAGCCACCGCAGATTTACTTTCGCGCGCCGCAAGTGGCGCAGCAAATGACTTACTTACAAATGTTTTGCTAACTGCTCGTTGCCCAATTGTTTATGCCCCAGCAATGCACACCGAAATGTGGCTTAACGCAGCTACGCAAGAAAACGTTGCAACGCTTCGTTCCCGTGGATCGATAGTTATTGATCCAGCTGATGGTCGATTAACAGGAGCCGATAGCGGACCTGGTCGATTGCCTGATGCTGAAGAAATTGTCTCCGTTGCGCTTGGCGTATTGAGTGAACAAGATCTGTTAGGCCAAGACATTGTGATCACTGCTGGTGGCACACGAGAATTCTTAGATCCAGTTCGCTTCCTGGGAAATAGTTCAAGTGGCAAGCAGGGAGTAGCACTAGCTATTGCAGCTCGGGATCGTGGCGCGAAAGTTACTTTGATTTGTGCCAACGTTTCAGTGTCAATGCCTGCCGGAGTAGCCATTGAAAACGTAATCACTGGCGATGACATGCACGCAGCCGTGATGAAGGCCTCAATGACTGCAGATGCAATTGTGATGGCAGCAGCAATCGCTGACTACAAACCAAAATCAACGCATAGCTCAAAGATGAAAAAGTCTGATGATGGATCATCACCAACAATTGAGTTGGTTCGCACCACAGACATTTTGGCTGATCTGGTAACTCATCGCAATACTTCGCATCCAGACCAGATAATCGTGGGTTTTGCGGCCGAAACCGGAGACGACCATGGTTCAGTGCTTGAGCACGGGATTGCAAAACTGCAGCGCAAAGGCTGCGACCTACTAGTCATTAATGAAGTCGGTCCAAACCTGGCGTTTGGCACAGATGACAATGAAGTGACAATCTTGACTCGCGAGCCAGCCTCACAAACTAAGGTTTCCAAGACCTCAAAGACGCATATAGCCCATGCCATTTGGGATGCGGTTATCGCGCTTCAGCACTAACAGTTAGTGCTAACCCCTAGCAATTAGCCGATCCACTTGCTCAGCGGTGTACTCAAACCTGATAAAGTTCTAGAGGAAATGCGCACCTGACCAGGAGCCCCTAAGTATGCGCGCAGCCCACATACTTATTGTTTTCTATTTAGCAAAGGCACTTACATGTCAGGTCGCTTATTTACTTCCGAATCAGTTACTGAAGGTCATCCAGACAAGATGGCAGATCAGATTTCTGATGCCATCCTTGATGATCTATTGGCCCAGGATCCAAAGAGTCGCGTAGCGGTTGAAACCATGCTTACAACTGGACAAATCCACGTTGCTGGCGAAGTTACAACTAATGGCTTTGCCGACGTGATGGCACTAGTTCGAACAGTTGTTAACGAAATCGGTTACGACAGTTCCGAAAAAGGCTTCGATGGAAATTCCTGTGGCATCTCAGTTTCAATTGGTGCTCAGTCACCAGACATCGCACAGGGTGTTGACGATGCATTCGAAGAGCGCGTTTCAGGTTCCGAAGATCCACTAGATCGCCAAGGCGCGGGTGACCAAGGTCTTATGTTTGGTTACGCATCTGATGACACACCAGAACTAATGCCACTGCCAATCACAATCGCTCACCGTCTAGCTGAGCAATTGACATCAGTTCGCAAATCTGGCCAGATGGCTTACCTGCGCCCAGACGGCAAGACTCAAGTAACTATCGAGTACGACGGCGATCGTCCAGTACGTCTCGACACAGTTGTAGTTTCTTCACAGCACGCAGAAAACATTGATCTAG